>CAXBBA010000339.1:0-3579 GCA_963973805.1 uncultured Halieaceae bacterium
AATGTTCGATGGCTCTTCCATCGCTGGCTGGAAAGGCATCAACGAGTCCGACATGATCCTCATGCCGGATGACAGCGCGTCTGTCGTCGACCCCTTCACCGATGACACCACGGTTATCGTGCGCTGCGACATCGTGGAGCCCACCACCATGCAGGGCTACGAGCGCGATCCCCGCTCCGTCGCCAAGCGCGCCGAGGAATACCTCGCGTCCACGGGCATCGGGGACACGGCCTTCTTCGGCCCCGAACCCGAATTCTTCGTGTTTGACGACGTGAAGTGGCACGCTGACATCTCCGGCGCCGGCTACTCCGTCAACTCCGAAGAGGCTGCCTGGGCATCCAACCACAGCTTTGACGGTGGCAACATCGGTCACCGCCCCGGCGTCAAAGGCGGGTACTTCCCCGTTCCTCCCGTGGACTCCCTGCACGATATCCGTGCCGCGATGTGTGCTGCGATGACCGAGATGGGTCTCGAAGTCGAAGTTCACCACCACGAAGTCGGCACCGCCGGTCAGTGTGAGATCGGCGTCAAGTTCTCCACGCTGGTGAAGAAAGCGGACGAAGTACAGATCCTCAAGTACTGCGTACACAACGTCGCGCACGCCTACGGCAAAACGGCAACGTTCATGCCCAAGCCTCTGGTGGGTGACAACGGTTCCGGCATGCACGTGCACCAGTCCATCGCCAGCGGCGGTGAAAACACCTTCGCGGGTGACGGCTATGCGGGACTGTCCGAAACGGCGCTCTACTACATCGGCGGCATCATCAAGCATGCCCGCGCGCTCAACGCATTCACCAACGCGTCCACCAACAGCTACAAGCGTCTGGTACCCGGCTTCGAAGCACCGGTCATGCTCGCCTACTCGGCGCGCAACCGCTCCGCTTCCATCCGCATTCCCTACGAGCCCAGCCCCAAGGGCAAGCGCGTGGAAGTACGCTTCCCCGATCCCACGGCCAACCCGTACCTCTCCTTCGCTGCCATGCTGATGGCAGGTATCGACGGCATCCAGAACAAGATCCACCCCGGCGATGCCGCCGACAAGGATCTGTACGACCTGCCCCCGGAAGAAGGCAAGGCCATCCCCACGGTAGCCTCCAGCCTGACCATGGCACTGGAAGCCCTGGATGCGGATCGCGGCTTCCTGACCGCCGGTGGCGTGTTCACGGACGATATGATCGATGGTTACATCGAGCTCAAGCGCTCCGAAGTCGAGACCCTCGACATGACGACGCACCCTGTCGAGTTCGACATGTACTACTCTGTTTGAGCCCCTTTGGGCTTTCGCAACCCGCTCTTCGGAGCGGGTTTTTTTTGCTCCGAATTCTGCTACGGTGCAGAAAAACACCGGTATCTCGCCATGCGGACTCTTCTTCTCAGCGCGGCAACATCCCTGTTGCTCGCCTCCGGCGCCTGGGGCCAGATTTACAAGGTCACGGACGACGAGAAAGGCGTCGTGTTTACGGATCGCCCACCAACGGTCAGCGATTCCGCCAAGTCCCATGTGGAGCAGGTGGAACTGCAGGACACCAACACGGCAGCCCCGGTTACCGTGCGCCCTCCCCCGCCGGAAGCCGTACGCTCCCCCGTCGAGGAAGAGGCCCTGGACCCCACGGTGCAGATCACCTCGCCGGCCGATGAGACCACCATCGCCATGGGCCCGGGCAACTTCGCCGTCAGCGCCACGGCCTCACCACCTCTGGATCAGAACGAGCGCCTCGAACTGCTCATGGACGGCCAACCGGTCGGTGCCGCTCAGAGTTCATCGAGCTGGTACATAGAAGGCGCTCTTCGTGGTCCCCACGACCTCGTAGTCAGACGCACCACCACCCGCGGCGCCGCCGTCGCCGTGTCGGAGTCCGTGCGCGTCTACGTGCTGCGCCCCTCCATCCTCAACCGCTGAGCCGACGTCCCACGCCACCGCACCGCGCGATCGCCGGGGCGCGACACCCCAGGCCCGGCGCAGGACGCTCCACATTGGTGCAAAGGTGAAATTTAGCGCTCGGCAGTAGCCCACTCACGACTGATACACCGATATTAGTTAGCGCTTACTTACCTTATATCGCCAATATTTTTGGGAAATAGTTTTATTTCTCTCAAAAACTTGAGAAATGGCGCTGTTCTTGCTTCATTTGCAGGCACAGTGAACCAAATCAGTGGCAAACTGATATCCCATGCTTCAGCAAGACATTATCGACAACATCAGCAGCGGTGTTATCGGCCTCGATGCCAAACAGCGCGTGCGCCTGATCAACCCGGCAGCGGAGGCCCTCCTGCACCTGTCCGAGGCGCGGCTGTTCGGCCAGAAGATCAGCGTGCTGAACACGCCCGACCTGCCCTGGACGCCGACGCTGACCCAGGCGGCGACGGAAGGCCGAGCCATCGTTCGCCGCGGCGTGGTACTGGACACCCGCGACGGCAAGCCCATACAGGCCGATCTGACGCTCACCCCCCTGGGCCCCGAATCGACCCTGGCCTTTCTCATCGAACTGCAGCCCGTTGACCGACTCCTGCGCATCAGCCGCGAAGAAAACCTGCTGAATGCGCAGGAGACCACGCGGCACGTTGTTCGCGGGCTCGCCCACGAGATAAAGAACCCCCTGGGCGGAATCCGCGGGGCCGCACAGTTACTGGAGCGGGAGTTGCCCGACGGCCATCTGCAGGAGTACACGGGCATCATCATTCAGGAAGCGGACCGCCTGCGCGACCTGGTGGACCGCCTCCTCGGCCCCAACACCCAACCCAGCCTCGAAGCCCTGAATGTGCACGAAGTGCTGGAACATGTGTTGCAACTGATCAGCGTCGAGGCCGGGGAACGCCTGAGCCTGCTGCGGGATTACGATCCCAGCCTTCCGGACCTCCAGGGAGACCAGGGCCTGCTGATCCAGGCCTTGCTGAACATCCTGCGCAATGCGCTCCAGGCCACCCAGGAGCAACCGCGCTGCGAAATCAAACTGCGGACACGCTCCCAGCGCCAGTTCACCATCGGCGAGAAGCGCCATCGCCTGGTCTGTCGCCTCGACATCATCGACAACGGACCGGGCATCCCACCGGAGCTGTGGGAAACCCTGTTTGTCCCCATGGTCAGCGGCCGCGCCGACGGCACGGGGCTGGGGCTCTCCATCGCTCAGTCCATCGTGCACCGCCACGGAGGCCTGATCACCTGTGAAAGCCGTCCCGGCGAGACCATGTTTACTATCTATCTACCCATGGACATTTGACTATGCAAATCACCGGTACGGTCTGGGTCGTTGACGACGACCAGTCGATCCGCTGGGTTCTGGAGCGCGCGCTGACCCAGGCGGGAATCGCGCGGGAATGCTTCAGCGACGCCGAATCCATGCTTCGGCGCATGGAAGCCGAACAACCCGACGTTGTGATCTCCGACATCCGCATGCCCGGCATCGATGGCTTTGAACTGCTGCAGCGCATCCAGGAAGCCCATCCGGACATGCCCGTGATCATCACCACGGCCCATTCAGACCTGGACAGCGCCGTCGCCTCTTACCAGCAGGGTGCTTTTGAGTATCTGCCCAAACCCTTCGACATCGACGAGGTTGTCGCCGTCACCGAGCGCGCCCT
>CAXBBA010000340.1:0-3562 GCA_963973805.1 uncultured Halieaceae bacterium
CGAGGCACCAAGGGCCAGCGGATAGACCGTTACGCTGGGATAGCGTCGGGTCAATGAATGGGACAACACCGGGTTGGGCTCGACGGCGTGGATGGTGCAGTTAGGTAGCATCGCCCGAAACGATTCGATTGATTGGCCACGGTTGGCGCCGACATCGAGGATGACGGGATTGCTCAATGTGCTGCAGCCCAGTGGCAGAAAATCACGATCATGCGGCCGATAGAGCAGGCGAGCTGGCAGATCCTTGAGGTTTCTCAGGCCAAGAAGGCTCTTGCTGGGTACGTACGAGGCGGCCGTGCGCAGTAGACGTTGCGTCAGAGAGGCCATCTAGAAGCTTCCGGTGATTCCGGCGCCGGGCATATAAAGCCGAGCGCACAGAGCAATACTGTGATCAGTCTTCATGCTGGGCGTCGCAGGGCGGATCAATGATTATGTGGGCGAGACTCTGCCAGGTCAGGGTTTTGCAGAAACGTGCTATCGAGCGCCGCATTTCAGCTGGTACGGGGACGGGTACGCGCCGGATAGCGTCGGCCAGGGCGACGGCGTTTCCGCTTTCGACCAGCCACCCGGTACTACCATCGGCAACAACATCCGGTATTCCTCCCACGCGGGAAGCGATAACCGGGCAGCCATAGCGGTAGGCCAGTGGAATGACTCCGCTTCCCGTCGCACTCAGGTACGGTAAAACGACAACGTCGGCACGGGCAAACAATTCAGCGGACTCGGCGTCGGAGTGGTACCGGGGGCGTATTTCGAGTTGTCGGGAAATACCCAGAGCTTCCGCCCGACGGCTGAGCTCGGTGTGCCCCTCCCAGAATTCACCGGCGACAGTCAGAAATACCGACTCGTCCCTCAGCAGGCCCAGTGCTTCGACAAGTACGTCCAGACCTTTATAGGGACGGACAAACCCGTAGAAGAGCAGTTCTCGCTCTGCGCGTCTGGGTGGAATACGAGCAGGCGGAGGGAAATGCTCATAGATGGGATGGGGATGAAGCGCAATCTCGGCGCCAGGCAATAAGGCCAGCAGGCGTTGTCGATCAGCGTTTGTGTGCACGACAAAGCGCGAGCCCTGCCGCAGTACTGTTCGGGCGATGAACCGTTTCCAGGCTCTGTCCTCATGGTCCGATACGTTGTGACAGAAGAAAACCACTTCGATATTGCGTCGCCGAAGGGCGCTCGCCATGTAGCCAAAACAAGGGCCAAGGAAGAAAGTCCACCAGGGAAACAATACGAACGCGGGTTGTCTACGAGCAATCGCCTTGACGCTTCGACGCCAGGTTACGGGGTTGATCGAGTCAATGAGGTACTCCGCCCCGGATTCCCGGTGAGTATTCATTTCCCGGTCACGGTCACTGGCGCCGGGATAAAGAATCTTGGGAAACAGTCGTTTGAAAGAAATGATGCTACTGCCTGACTCGGACCGGATTGCGCGGGCGAGCATGGTGGTGTGCTGCGCTATGCCCCCACGAAAGGGCAGAACGGGACCGACTACAACGGGCTGCTTCAAGGGTTCATGGCTTTCGCTGCGGCTGCCCGTATGGCAGGCCATGCCTGCAGAGCGGCCGCCCAACCGTGGGCGTACTGCCGGAACTCGGCAATGAGTCCCTGCTCCGTCGCCCCCGGTGGCAGTCCCTTGAGGTTGACCGGTGAATGTACTTCGCCAATGGAGGTTTCCACTTCTTCCACTGCACGCGCCGTATAGGCCTGCCAGTTGGCTGACGGTAACTCTTTGGCCGCCCGCGACTTCTGGGTCACGTTGTACAGCAGCTGCGCCTGTCCCTTTGCCTGTTCCCTGCGGTAATCCAGTATCAGGTCATGATCGGACCGGGCGGCCAGGCGCCGGGCGTCATCGGCCAGGATCATTAACCGCTGCTCGGGGTTACTGGCATCCTTGTAGTCGATATTTTCCAGCAGATAGCGGGAGAACAGCGCGATACCGCCTTCACCAGCAATCGGCTCGCGAAGGCCATGGTCGCTGCGATCGTCCAGCGGCAGGTGGGGAATACACCAGTCATATTCAAGCACCGCACCGTGGTGGTACATCGCCTCCACCATGCTCGCGAACAGCAGGTCTTCGCCCCGAAAAGCCGGAAAATACGGTGGTAGAAGATGGCTATTGTCGATGCCGGTGATCTGCGACATGAAGGCCATTTTGTGTAGCGTCGGCCGTGGGCATCCCACCCAGCTACAGCGATTTTCGAGTGCCTGCGCCATACCATGGGGGGCGTTGACGAGGCGCTCGATACTCGACTCGTCCAGAGACAGAGCCCAGTGAGGAGAGCCCGTACCCGGGTCGCCCCAGGAGCCGCATTGTGTGATGAGAATTGGGGCGTCCGCATGCAGCTCATTGAGCATGGCTGCATTTGTGTTGTGCAGGAGTGTAGCGTTCACCGGGCCGCCGGCAATATCCTGCAGTGCATAACCCAGGTGTTGCCCCAGGTATTTGAGGTGCCCGGTTACCGGGTCGGTTGCTGCGGGAACACCCTGGGCCATGAGAGTATCGCGATCGGGGTAAAACTCTGCCTTGCGCAGGCCCGTGAATGAAATGCCGGGCTCCTGAATGGGGGCCTTCAGGGCCTGGCAGATCACATCGTCATCCATTACTACGCTTCGGTGATCTACAGACAGCAGTAGTGCGAGGGTGCGTGAACGACCGTAGGTTTTCTTTCCGATCCACTGCTCCCGGTCCAGAAGGAAGCGAATACCTTCTTCGGCCTCGGGCAGGGAGGCGATTAACCCATCAAGCAGGACTTGCTGCTCGGTGGGCCCGAAGTAATCCATATTGGTCGCGCTGCGCAAATTGAACTGCGCCACCAGATCCTGATTTGCTACCTGATTGTCGTGTTCTCGTGAGTCGTCGATCAGCGTCAGACGTCGGTGACGACTCATGGTGCCATTGTGCAGCAGTGAATCGAGAAGCCGTTCAACGGCGGTCGGTCGGTCGCAGGTAATAATAAACACGCAGGATGGTGCCAGCTCGGCAGAATCAGTGGTCGTCAGCCGTGCTTGTATGTCGTTATGGAGTAGCAGAAAGTCATTATTGCGTAAATTGCCGAGGGTCGTCGCGACTGCCTGCTCCTGGCCACGCAACTCCCCTCGCGTACCGCACAGGCGTCGCGCGTGATTCTCGATCGTGTCGAAATGCGTGCAGGTCATCAGGGCATCCACCACCCCGGGGGCAAAAAACTGTTGCTTGCCGTTGAGTCGGTTAATCACCAGTGTGCGCTGACTGTCCAGAGGAATGATTTCGCAGTCTGCGAACGCCACGAGCTCAGGTTCCGGCGAGGCGAACGCAGACGTGCCAGGCCCTGGCGCTGCGGGAGTGCTTACGTGGGAATAGCTGATTGAAAACTCATCGGTCATGTTGGTGTATTGCTCATGTAGTGTTTCAGGCGGCTCATCGACCGTGGGGTCTTGCCTTGCTGGGTTTCTTTTTGGCCAGGCTTATTACGTTTGCACGGTTGCCCTGAGTGGAGGCCTGAGGCGGTGGCGACGTCGTCGTCTTAACGGCTTTTGAGAGACACATTAGGGCTCTTAGGTTAGGGCTGGTAAATAGAGGGGT
>CAXBBA010000341.1:0-3562 GCA_963973805.1 uncultured Halieaceae bacterium
CCTGGCCCTGGGTTTCAGTCACGAGTTCCTCAATCGCAAGGATGGCTGGCCCGCGCTGCAGGCGCTCTACCAGCTGCCCCAGCGCCCCACCGGCATCGAGCACAACCTGGCCTACCGGGCTTTGAACAGTGGCGCCCTGGCTGCCACCGACGCTTACAGCACCGACGGCGAGCTGGAGCGCTACCAGCTGCAGCTGCTGGAGGATGATCGCGGGCTGTTCCCCGTCTACGACGCGGGCCTGCTCCTGCGCCGGGACCTGGACCCCGCGGCCCTCGACGTTCTGCGCCAGCTCGAGGGGCGCATCGACGAACGGCGCATGCAGGCCCTGAACAGCGCTGTCGCCGTGGACGGCGAGTCCCCCTTTGATGTGGCGGGGCGCTTCCTCAGGGAAGCGGGGCTCGTGGACGAGGTGCGGGAGTCCGAGTCCCGCCCCGCCCGTATCCTCCGCCATAGCGGCGATCACCTGCGCCTGACCCTGGTGGCGCTGGTGCTTGCCAGTCTCGTGGCGATCCCCCTGTCGGTCCTGGTCTCTCGCTTTGCCCGCCTTGCCAGCTCCCTGCAGTACGCCGCCGGTCTGATCCAGACGGTGCCGGCGCTGGCACTCCTCGCGCTGCTGATTCCCCTGCTGGGCCTGGGGCAGGCGACGGCGATCCTGGCGCTGTTCCTCTACTCCCTGCTCCCCATCGTCCGCAATACGCTCGCGGGACTCACCGGCGTGGATCCCCTGCTCAAGGAGGTGGCGCGCAGCATGGGCATGACACGGCGTCAGCAGCTGCTTCGGGTGGAGCTTCCCCTGGCGGCACCCATGATGGTGGCGGGGATTCGCACCGCGGCGGTGATCAGCATCGGCACGGCGACGCTGGCGGCGTTCGTGGGCGCCGGTGGCCTTGGCGAACCGATTCTCACGGGCCTGTCCCTCAATGATCACCGCCTGATTCTGGAAGGTGCCATACCGGCGGCGCTCCTCGCGCTGGCCACGGAATTCGCATTTGAGCGCCTGGAGCGACGCCTCTTGCCCGCGCATCTGCGCCGGCGCTGAAGGAGTGAATAAAAGCTGCTAGGCTACGGTCCAGTACCCGTGACCGGTCATTACATATCAATCAATCCGGCACCAGCCTGAGCTTTTATGCCTTCGCCGGCGCTCCCTGCCCCGGCGGAGGGGAGCCCGTCCGTGGCAACCCCTGTTCCGTAACTCTCGTCGCCGGAGAAGCGGGAGCTGCGCCCGACGACCTGCCCGTGACCCAGTGTCTCAGCTGGCGCTGCGGAGAGAATGAGGCGGCGGTGCGCTGCTGGGCGCCCGGTGGTCACCCCATCCAGCTTTGCGGCCACGGCCTGCTGTGCACCGGCGCCGCCTGGTTGCGCCGTGGCGATGCGGTGGCGACGCTCAGCATGAATGGCCTGCCCGTGGCCTTCCACGCCGAGGATGACCTGGCCTGGATCGGACTCCCGCCCATTGTTACCGAACCCTGTCGCGTGCCGTCCTGGGTGCGTGAGTTTTTTCCGGAGGTCCCCTGGCGGGCGGCGCTGGCGGGGGGCAATGACGGCTACCTGGTGCTGGAATGGCCTGCGGGCTTCGATCTGCGCACCCTGCCGGTTCCCGACTATGGGCTGCGCCGGCGCACGGGCCGCTCGCTGATCGCCACGAGCATGGATCGCGCCAATCCCGCCATCGATGTGCAGCTGCGCTATTTCGCCCCCCAGCACGGTGTGCCCGAGGATACGGCGACGGGCTCGGCGATGCGCGTGCTGGCGACCTACTGGAGAAACCGGGAGCTGGCGGACGGGCTCCATGCGTTCCAGTGCTCACCCCAAGGCGGTGAGTTGCGCAGCCGCATCCGCAACGACCTGACCTGGATCGGTGGTCGTGTCCTCGCCTCGACGGAAACTACCCTATGAATTGCGAAGCGCTGCGCGCCTCCTTCGACAGCACCCGGGCGGCAAGCCTGGCCTACTGTGCCCCCCTGCAACGGGAGGACTACCTGCTCCAGGCGGCGGAGTTCGCCAGTCCGCCCAAGTGGCACCTGGCGCACACGACCTGGTTCTTCGAGACCTTTGTTCTCAAGCCCTTCCTCGACGGTTACGCGAGCCCGGAGCCACTGTATGAGGTGCTGTTCAATTCCTATTACAACGGCATCGGCACGCCCCATCCCCGGGGCCAGCGCGGCCTGCTGTCCCGCCCCTCCCTGGAGGAGGTGTGCGCCTACCGCGAGTATGTGGACGCGGGGGTGCGCCGCCTGCTGGCGGAGCCCCATCCCGATGCCGCGCGGATTCACGAGCGTGTCACGCTGGGCGTGGAACATGAGCGGCAGCATCAGGAGCTCTTCTTCACGGACCTCAAGTACTCCCTGGCGGCGAATCCACTGCTGCCGGCCTACGGGGAAGGTGGTGATGATGGCGAAGCGGGGGACGGCGCCCCGATGAGTTGGACGGCCCATGAAGGTGCCATGGTCACTGTGGGCTTTGCCGGAGAGGGTTTTGCCTTTGACAACGAAACACCGCGGCACCGGCGTTTTCTCGAGCCCTTCGCGCTGGCGGATCGCCTGGTGACGAATGGGGAATACCAGACCTTTGTCGACGACGGCGGTTACCGCCGTCCCGACCTGTGGCTGGCGGACGGCTGGACCCTGGTCAGCGAAGAAGGCTGGCAGCGGCCCCTGCATTGGCACGATCGCGACGGCGAGGCACTGGAGTACACCCTGTATGGCCTGCGCCCCCGGGATCCCCGCGCTCCCGTGTGCCACGTGAGTGGCTACGAGGCCGAGGCCTACGCGCGCTGGGCCGATGCCCGCCTTCCCTTCGAGGCGGAGTGGGAACATGCCGTTGCCGGACGCCGCGGCGAAGACGATGGCGGCTTGCTGGATGGGCGCCACCAACCCCGTGCCGCCCGGGGTGCGGGACCGACGCAGTTCTACGGTGCATGCTGGCAGTGGACCCGCAGCGCCTACGAGCCCTATCCCGGTTTTGCGCCGGGACCGGGGGCCATCGGTGAGTACAACGGCAAGTTCATGAGCAATCAGTGGGTGCTCCGCGGCAGCTCCTGCGTAACCCATCCCAGCCAGGCGCGGCCCAGCTATCGCAACTTCTTTTATCCCCGGGATCGCTGGCAGTTCTCCGGTATCCGACTGGCGCGACAGGAGTCATGACTATGGATCAGCGAGTGGAGCGCAGCGGCCACTTCAGTTTTCGCGACGAGCATCCGGACCTGGGCGATGGCCGGGCCGAGATTCTCGCCGGTCTCGGTGAACCGCAGAAGCGCCTGGATCCCAAGTGGTTCTACGATGAGCGCGGTTCCCAGCTTTTCGATCGCATCACCCGCTTGCCGGAGTACTACCCAACGCGCACCGAGATGGACATTCTGCGCGAGCACAGCGGCGCCATCGCCGAGTGCTGCGGCGTGGACAGCCTGCTCATCGAGCCCGGCAGCGGCTCCAGCGAAAAGGCCCGCCTGTTGCTGGATGACCTGCAACCGGCCGCTTATGTCCCCATCGATATCTCGGCGGACTTTCTCAGGGAATCCGCCCTGGGCCTGGCCCGGGAATATCCCTGGCTGGACCTGTATGCG
>CAXBBA010000342.1:0-3560 GCA_963973805.1 uncultured Halieaceae bacterium
AAGCATGAGTTTTGACAACCGCTGGGCTTTGCGACGGGTACCGGGAAGGATTCATCTGGCCTTCGATCTGGGCGGCAAGCGCATCGTGTACGCCTACATCAGAAAGGGAGCGTGTAGCGCATTCAAGCAGGTGCTCGGATATCACCCGAGTGAGAGCATTGACACGGTTGCCCAGCAGTATCGCTACGTAGGAGGGCCCTACGATGCGGCGCTGTTCGTCTGGCGCGATCCGGTGGAGCGTCTGGTCAGTTTGTACAAGTCCAAGATCATCGAAAGGCGTGGCGCCCAGGGAATGATTGAAGCTTGTGAGCGTGTCCTTGGGCACGTTCCCGCGGACTTCGACGAGTTTGTGGACTTTGCGGTGGGGATGCCCGATCCCCATTGCTGGACCCAGTACAGTCACCTGCGAAGGATGCGATACACCCACGCGATTCCAATGGGAGGGCTACACGAGGCGATGGTTGCGCTGGTAGGCGAGGAGCATGCGAGCGCGTTTGCATCACCGGTAAACGCAAGTCGCGACATTCATGTCGATGTCTCCGAAGCAACGCGGAACAAGATAGCTCGCTGCTACGTGGATGATTATCGAATGATTCGCCGGATCAAGGCAGCCGGCTAGGACTTCGCAGCAGGGGGTGTGTCATACCCCATGGCGTCCAGCTGCTCCAGAACGGTGGGCACCAGCGCCGCTGCGGAAGGGAAGTCGTCGAGACTGAGTTTGCCGGCGCGGGAACGTCCGCTTGGCTGAAACTGGCGATCGAGGGAAGAGCTGATGTCATGGCGGGCGCGCAGTCCCAGTAGTGCTGTGAGGCTTCGAAGAGTGCTCGCCTTGCTCTGGCAAAAATCCTCGTAGCGGATGATGTGCATCTCGTTCCGGTTTGCGAGATAGATTCGATTGCATTCGATCCAGCGGTGGAGCAGGTTCCAGGCAGCGCTGTGCGCTAGTGGGGATTCGGTGTGCTCGCCGTTATTGGATTCCTCGACATTGAAGCCACCGAGCACCGCCAGCCAGTGCTGGTTGGGAAGGTGCTTTTGCAATGCGGTGGCGGGTTGCTCCAGTGCGTCGGCGGGCAGCCCCAGGCGCCCGATGATGGATCGAATCATATCTTCGGGGCGTCGCGTCACGAATACCTGTGCAGCGCCGGGATACGCGGACTTCAATTGGGGAAGGAAATAGATGAAGTCGGGGTCTTTGACAATCTGAGAGCGGAACAAGCCGGCATTTTGCGCCGCTATGGCAGCGAACTTTTCGGGTTGGGTCGTGACTTCGCGCAACGCGACGGCACTACCGCGATCCACCTGATAGAACGGGTCCTGGCTGTACGATGCCCCGGTCATCAGAGCCAGCAACGAGGCAATGGCGGACGTGCCGGTCTTCTGATGTCCAAGTACCAGAACCTGGGTTGTGGGGTGTATGCCAACGCGACGCGCGGCCTTCTGCAGCAGGTGTCGATTAGGGGCCATGGCTAGTCCCGGGGGCCGCCGGACCGGCTGTGGCAGTGCGGATCAACGTTGGCGAGCAACCGTTTCAGCACCTGGGCGTTCTTCGTTCGGTCGTAGTTTTCCAGAATTTCCTCCCGCGCTGCACGGCCCATCGACTGCAGCCGCGGAACATCGGCCGCCAGGGACGCGATCCCATCCGCAAGCGCCGGAGCATCGCCCTGGTCCACGAGCAGGCCGCAGTCCCTGTGTCGTAGCAACTCCTCCAACCCCGGGAGCGTGAAGGCGACGATGGGTAGTTGCATCGCCATGGCTTCCATGCAGGAAATCGGGATGCCCTCGCTTTCGCTGGTGGACAGATAGAGGTCGCTCTCGCTGAGAGTTCTCTGCACCTCATCCTGAGGCAGGCTGCCGGTAAGCGTGACGTTGGGCTCGAGTTCGTACTCCCGAATGAGTCTTTCGAGCCTGGCTCTCTCGGGGCCTTCGCCAATAATCGTTAAATGCGCCTGCCTGCCGCTCTGCACCAGGTGCCCCAGCGCGACGATGAGGTGTTGCTGGGCTTTGACCTTCTCCAGGCGGCCGATGGTGACGAGCTTGAGCGTTCGTGGGCTCTCGCTCCCCTCCTGTGCCTTCGAAGCTTCGGGCGGCGAGAAAAACGCAGTGCGGATGCCGCAGCGCAATACCTGTATCTGTTCCCGGGAGAGGCCGTACTTTGCCTGCATCAGTTCGCGATTGGCTTCGCTGATGGTGATGATGTTCGCACACTTGTGGAACTCCGCCCGGGCCACCGAAGGGGGGAGGGGATCATCGATAATGTCGAAGCGGTGCGTCGTCACGCTGACGGGGATCCCCGTGAAGCCGGACAACGTTGTTGCCGCGACTAGATTCCTGGCCGCGAAGTGGACACAGATGCCGGAGTAATCTTCGCGCAGCAGGGCGGGAAGCTCCGTCAGCACCCTCGTACCGATCCACCGCTTTTGCCCAAGGCGGAGCCAGCGCAGCAGGCCCGGCAGAAAAAGGCGCGGGCGCTTCAGCAGGGCGGTAATCAGGGCCCGAACTATCTGCCCCTTCCCCTCGATGTCGAGCACCCGCAGGGGTGAGTTCTCAAGCACCTGCCGGGAGATGGCGTGGTTCCCCGGCGCTGTTGCAGACTGCATGCAGAGAATACTGATAGCACATCCCTCCGCATGCAAAGCGGCGATCTCTTCCGCAATGAAGGTTTCGGACGTCTCCGGAAAGGAGATCAGGACGTAGAGGACATTCTGGCTGTTCATCGCGGTGCTGTTTATCAATGAATTCCGTTGCAGAAGGAGCCGCTACGAGGGGACGAAACGGTGCGTTAGCACGGTGATCGCAGAAGCGCGTGTCCCTATTCTACCGGGGTCCGGGATGGAACCGGCGGAATAATGCACATTATTTCCCGGTGCCCCCTCCCCACCGTCGATGGAGCTCCCGCTGGTACGCAATCATGCCTGCTTCGAGTCTTGCGATGTCCGGCGCATCACAGTCGTAGTCCCTCATCACCCGGCGCAGGGCACCGGTGACCCGGGTAACGCCGTCGTCTCCAAAGAGCAGGCTGTAGATGCGCTCGCTTCCCGCCTCTGGCGGACTCGAGAAGCTATCCCGGAAGAGTTCGGCCAGGGAGGGCTTTACCCGGTAGCGGGTCGCCGTGGTCACTCCTTCGATGCGACTCAGCTCGAAGCCCATGGCGTTCCGCGTGACCATGTCCGTGCGCTCCGTAAACGTGAACACGACCGCATTGTCGCCCAGACAGGATCCCCAGCGTTCTTCGTACTCCAGCAGATAGGTGACCGCAGCCGCGCGCAGCGCCGAGGGAGAAAGCAGTTCGTTGATCACGGACCTGAGGGGGCTGGTGCCCGTCGCGGCCGCGGCCAGGGAATCCAGCATGGCGACTTGCTGCGCCATAAAGCCGGTGGCAGCGCGCACGCCGGCAAGGAGCTGCGCATCCAGTCGTCGCAACGCGGCGAAGTCGCGGTTGTAGAGGGCGTTCAGATATTCATCGGCGCCGGTGTCGCGAAACGGCTGAGCGCTATCCCGGCGTTCAGCGATGGCATCGCGCAGGCGACGAAGGTATTTCTGCTGCAGGTCGCCGGGCCGGA
>CAXBBA010000343.1:0-3558 GCA_963973805.1 uncultured Halieaceae bacterium
CGGATAGGCTCCTTTCTCCGCCGACTGCACCAGGGGGGTCATCGTCATGAGAGACCAGGAGATTCTCGTGGCGAAGCCCGCATTCTCGTTGATCAGCGAGGTCTTGGAGGCACCGGGGTGGCAAACAAGGACTTCCACGTTCCGGTGCGCGGCTGCGACCCGGTCCTGGAGTCCATAGGCGAACATCATCTGGGCCAGCTTGCTCTGGCTGTAGGCGTGGTTCGGGTTGTAGTCGCTATCCCAGTTCATGTCGTCGAACTTGATCGTGCGAAGGCCCAGCTTGTGACCTTCGCTGGCGACCACCACGATGCGCCCCCTCGACGCATCGATGCGCTCAAAGAGCAGGCCGCACAGTAGGAAGTGTCCGTAGTGGTTAACGCCCAGCTGGCTCTCAAAGCCGTCGACGGTGAGTTCCCGTCTGGCGACCTGGGCGATGGCGGCGTTGCAGATCAGGGCGTCGATACGGGGTACGGTTTCCAGAACTTCTGCGGCCGCCTGGCGTACGGAGTCCAGCACGGCGAGATCCAGAAGCACGAAGCGTACGTCAGCGTCGTCGCCAAATTCCTGCTTCAGCTGCAAAATTGCGGACCGGGATTTTTCCGCATTGCGATTCAGGGCGACAACGCTCGCGCCCCTCGCCAGGAGCAGGCGCGCCGCTTCAAAGCCCGCACCCGCAGTAGCGCCGGTGATCAGGTAGGTCTTGCCCTCGAGGGGAGGGATTCGGTCGGGTGTACAGCCCTTGGGGCCAAAGCGTTTTTGGTCAGCCATGATCAAGCTCCTTATAGATGGGGCGCGGTGTGTCAGGACTAGACTATATGTATCAATTGCTGCAATCGTATGGCCTCATAGTCGCTAATAGTTGCCTGATTGTATCGTTTCGTTGAGCGCGCTGTCTGGCGGTGATACCTTTCCCAGATGAGTAAAGCACAGTTAAGAGAATTGCTTCAGCACAGAGTCCCGGGCGAAGGCATGGTCGATGCCGGAGTAGAGGGCGTGCAGCTCTTCAGGGTGACGGAGCCGATCCAATGTGCGCCGGTAGTGTACGAACCCTCGGTCGTGGCAATCGTCAATGGAGCCAAAGAGGCAACGCTGGACGGGCAGCGTCATAGCTACGGCTGCGATCGGTACCTGTGCTGCACCATGTCCATGCCGGTGGAGGCCGGAACTCCCGCAGCTTCACCGAGTGATCCTCTGCTGGGGGTTTATATCTCGCTGGACACCCGGGTGATGACCGAGTTGGCCATCGAAATGGAGAGCACCGGAATGACCCTACGCAATTCCAGCGCCGGTCCCCAGCCCCAGGGGGTGAATCTCGCTCGCTGGGATGATGGGTTTGCGGACGCGCTGCTGCGGCTGGTGAAGCTCGGCGAGAGCCCCCTCGATGCGGCGGTTCTGGGGGAAGGGCGTCTCCGGGAGCTGTACTATGCGGTGCTCCGGGGTGATGCGGGGGGCTCGGTGCGGCGCGCTTTTGGCGTGGGAAACGAGGTCGCCCGGTCCATAAAGTATCTGGCGTCTCATCTTGACCAGAAGGTTACGATCGATGAGGTGGCGTCCCAGGTGGGCATGAGTCGCGCCGTTTTCCACCGCAAGTTCAAGCAGGCGACGTCCATGTCACCGATCCAGTTCGTGAAATCCATGCGCTTGAACCGCGCGGCCATGAGGATTGCCGAGGGCAAGAACGTGAGTGAGGCGGCGCTGGAGGTCGGCTACGTGAGTCCTTCCCAGTTCAGTCGTGAGTTCAAACGGGTGTACGGTGAGTCTCCCCGGCAGTGGAGCCACGCGAGGCAGCCGGTCGCGCCCGTGGCCTAGGGAGTATGTCGCTGTCGGTGCTTCTGGGACAGTGGCCATCGCTCCGGACTTCGGTGCAGGCTGTTCATCAGGCGAAGGGGATGGGAAGCGATGATCGAAATAGCCACGGATAGGGCGTTGGCCCGCCTTCGCCGCTTCAGCCTCGCGGCCCAGGGCCTGCTTCAGGAGCGACCCTTTGGTACGGGCCGACGCGGCGCACGCAACGCGATTCGGCACCTGGGATATCTGCAGATCGATTCCATTTCAGTGGTCGAGCGCGCCCACCACCACGTGCTCCACTCCCGGGTGCCCGGATTCAAGCCTTCCATGACCAACGAGTTGCTCCGGGACCGTGCAATCTACGAGTACTGGTCCCACGCCGCAGCCTTTCTGCCCATCGAAGAGTACCGTTACTCGCTGCCCTACAAGCAGGCCATTTGGGATGGGCAGGTGCACTGGTACAGGAATCCCGACACCCGATTAATGCGGGACATTCTCGCGCGAGTCCGCAGCGATGGCCCCCTGCGTTCCCGGGACCTCGAGGAACGGCGGGCCAACGGGGCAGGGTGGTGGGACTGGAAGCCGGCGAAGAAGGCCATCGAACATCTGTATATGCGGGGCGATCTCATGGTGTGCGATCGCGAGGGCTTCGAGAAAAGCTATGACCTGACGGAACGGGTATTGCCTTCGGACATCGACACCCGCACACCCGCCCCCCATGAAATGGCAGAGCATCTTCTGGATCAGCAGCTGCGCAGCAATGCCTTCGTTTCCCTGAAGGGCCTCACGTACCTGCGGCGCATTCCCGGGCTCCGCGAGGCCGCCAGGGGGCTGGTCAATGAGAGGCTGGCCTCGGGTGAGCTCGAGCAGCTACGCCTGGCCAGTGGTGCGGTTCTCGTCTGCGAGGCCGGGACGCTGGAGCAGCCACTGCCCCGAGCCAAAGATCGCGTACGGTTCCTCTCGCCCTTCGACAACAGCGTGATTCAGCGGGATCGCTTGAGCGCGCTCTTTGGCTTTGCGTACCAACTGGAATGCTATGTGCCCGAGGCCAAGCGCCGCTACGGTTACTTCAGCCTACCGATCCTCTATCGCGATCAGTTCGTGGGACGCATGGACTGCAAGGCCCATCGGCGGGCAGGGCGGCTCGAGATTCGCAGCCTGCACCTGGATCACCCGCTCCCGGACGCGGAGTCCTTCCTCGGCGCGTTTTCCCGTGCCCTGGATGGCTTCGCCGCATTCCAGGGCTGTGAGACCGTTGCCCTTGGCCCCGCAAAGGAAGTGCTTGAACAAACCTGCCGACTGCCATACCATAAGCTTACATATCATGTATGTAAGGGTTAATTATGGATGTTGCTTTTGAGCCCTGGCATTTCTGGATCATCGCCGGGGTTTGTCTGTTTATCGGGGAGGTGTTCATTCCCGGCTTTCTGCTGGCAAGCCTTGCGATTGGCTGCTTCGTGGCCTCGGGCGTGCACTACCTTGGAGACAGCTTCGCCTTCGCGATTGGCGGCTTTGTCGCGGGGGCCGGGGCGTCGCTGGCGCTGATTCGTCCCTATCTTGCCAACGCCCTGGGGCCTGAAGAGGAATCCCGTTTCGGTGCCGACGGCATGATTGGCGATGTGGTCGTGGTAATCGACGGCAGTGATGTCGGTGGCAGCCTGAAGGCCCGCTATCGCGATACGCTTTGGTCCCTGCGCTGTGAGCAGGACCTTTTCGAGGGCGACGAAGCCGAAATCATCGCCGTTGAAGGCGGCACCCTTGTCGTCAAAC
>CAXBBA010000344.1:0-3555 GCA_963973805.1 uncultured Halieaceae bacterium
TCGACGGTGTAGGGACGATTCCACTCCTCTTCCAGATCCGCGAGAGTGTGGGGTGCCTGGCGCAGGGGACTGGTATCGAGCTTCCACTCGCCGGATTGAACTTTCTCTATCTCCGCGCGTACTCCCGCCATCGCCTCGATGAAACGATCCAGTTCCCCGAGGGACTCCGACTCCGTTGGTTCAATCATCAGGGTTCCCGGCACCGGGAATGACATGGTGGGCGCGTGGAAACCGTAGTCCATGAGGCGCTTCGCGATGTCCTCTTCGGTGACACCACAGGCCTCTTTCAGCGGTCGTACGTCGACGATGCACTCATGCGCTACCCGGTTGTTCCTGCCGCGATAGAGTATGGGGTAGTGTTTGGCGAGCTTCAGGGCAAGGTAGTTGGCCGAGAGAATCGCGACTTCCGTGGAACGCTGCAAGCCGTGCTTCCCCAGCATCCGAATGTAGAGATAGCTGATGGGAAGTATGGCGCCGGAGCCGAAGGGGGCGGCCGCTACCGCGCTGTTATGGGAGCTGCGTCCGGGCTCGTCCGTGGTGTGATGACCGGGCAGGAAGGGAGCCAGGTGGCGCTTTACGCCGATGGGGCCCATGCCCGGGCCGCCACCGCCGTGGGGAATGGCAAAGGTCTTGTGGAGGTTGAGGTGGGAAACGTCCGAGCCAAACAGTCCCGGTTTGGACAGCCCGACCTGGGCATTCATGTTTGCCCCGTCCATGTACACCTGGCCTCCATGGGTATGGATCAAGTCGCAGATGTCTACGATGTCCTGCTCGAAGACCCCGTGCGTTGACGGGTAGGTAATCATCAGGCAGCTGAGGTTTTCGGCGTGTCGTTCTGCCTTGGCCTTCAGGTCGTCGATGCTCACGTTCCCATCGCTGTCGCACTCCACGATCACGATCTTCATCCCCATCATGGCGGCCGAAGCAGGGTTGGTGCCGTGCGCCGAGGACGGGATCAGGCAGATATTGCGCTGCCCCTGGTCGATGGATTCGTGGTACTTGCGGATTGCCAGGAGTCCGGCGTACTCGCCCTGGGCGCCGGAGTTCGGCTGCAGCGAGATGGCGTCATAGCCGGTAATCTCCGCCAGCATGGCTTCCAGATTCTGGAATAGCTCCCGATACCCGGCGGTCTGGGCTTCCGGCGCAAAGGGGTGCATGTTGGCAAAGCCGGGCCAGGTGATGGGGATCATCTCGGCCGTGGCGTTGAGTTTCATGGTGCAGGAGCCGAGGGGGATCATGCCGTGCGCCAGGGAGTAATCGCGATTCTCCAGCGTTTTCATGTAGCGGAGCATCTCGGTTTCGCTGTGGTAGCGGTGGAACGTCGGGTGCTCCAGTATCGCGTCGCCGCGTCGTTGGCTGCCTGGGATACCGGGGGGAGTGCCCCCGCCGGTGATTTCGTCGTCGATGGCGCGGACGTCCAGCTCGTGGCCTTCGCCCAGCAATATGTCAAAGAGTTGCTCCACGTCGGACGCGGTGGTGGTTTCGTCGAGACTGATCCCGAGGCCGTTGTCTCCGACGAGGCGGAAGTTGCAGTCGCTGTCGAGGCCGCGTTGGTAGACGGCGTCGCGATCCGAAGGAAATTCCAGAGTGAGCGTATCGAAGTAGCTGCGATTGCGGCAGCGAACGCCCTTGCGCTCCAGGCCTGTGGCGAGGACGGCGGTCAGGCGGTGGGTGCGTTCCGCGATCGTGCGCAAGCCATCGGGGCCGTGATACACGGCGTAGAAACTGGCCATATTGGCCAGCAGGGCCTGAGCGGTGCAGATGTTGGAGGTGGCCTTCTCCCTGCGGATATGTTGCTCCCGGGTCTGCATCGCCATACGCAGCGCCTGGCGGCCGCGGGAATCCACGGATACGCCGATTACCCGCCCGGGTACGGAGCGTTTGAGTTCGTCACGGGTGGCGAAAAACGCGGCGTGGGGGCCGCCAAATCCCATGGGTACGCCAAAGCGTTGGAGGGAGCCCAGTACCACATCGGCCCCCATTTCCCCGGGTGATTCCAATAGCACCAGTGCCAGGGGGTCCGCAGCGACGCTGACCATGGCCTGCTGTGCATGGGCAGAAGAAATCAGATCGCGGAGGTCGTGTATGTCGCCATAGGTGCCGGGGTACTGCAACTGCACACCAAACACACTGTGTTGATCGAGATCCCGGGGATCGCCAACCACCACCTCCATATCAAAGTACTCGGCCCGGGTTTTTATCACGTCGATGGTCTGTGGATGCACATCGTCAGCGACAAAATACACATCGCTTTTCTTGCGGTTTGACCGCTTGCACAGGGCCATGGCTTCCGCGGCGGCAGTTGCCTCATCGAGCAGCGAGGCGTTGGCCATGGGCATGCCCGTCAGGTCCATGACCAGTTGCTGAAAGTTCAAAAGCGCTTCCAGGCGGCCCTGGGAAATTTCCGGCTGGTAGGGGGTGTAGGCCGTGTACCAGCCCGGATTCTCCAGCACGTTGCGCAGAATAACCGGGGGCACGTGGGTGCCGTGGTAACCCATGCCGATATAGCTCTTGCACACCCGGTTCTTTGCAGCCATTGCCTGCAGGTCAGCGAGGCCCTCGACTTCTGTGCAACCGTCGTCCAGGTCCAGCGCGTCCTGCAGCAGGATACTGGCCGGCACGGTTTCGCTGATCAGTTCGGCCAGTGACGCCAACCCGAGAGCCTCGAGCATGGCCTTCTGCTCCCCAGTGCCAGGACCGACATGGCGACGCGTGAAGACCGCCCGGTCTTCAAGTGCGGAAAGGCTCACGGTTGGGGCACTACCAGGCGTGGGCGCAGCGCTTGGCAGGTCCTTGGCGGGGGCATTCACGTTTCAGTTCTCCGCAGTAGTGCTGACGTAGGTCTCCGCGTCCAGCAGGTTGGAAAATTCATTCGCGTCGAGGGCCCGCAGGGTCACGAGCCAGCCGTCGCCATAGCAGGAGTCGTTCACCAGTTCGGGAGCGTCTGCGAGCGCGGTGTTGACCGCTACGACTTCGCCACTGACGGGGGTGTAGACGTCGGAGGCCGCTTTCACCGACTCCAGCATCGCCAGTTGCTCACCGCAACCAACTTCCTGGCCTGCCTCGGGGAGCTCGACGAAGACCACGTCCCCGAGCAGCTCCTGGGCGTGGTCGCTGATGCCCACGGTGACCGTGTCATCGCCGTTCTTCTGCAGCCATTCGTGGGTGCTGGTGTACATCAAATCTGCGGGTGTATGACTCATAGTGCTGTCCTTGTAGGTGGCCTCGAACGTGTGCCCTAGCGGTAGAGGGGGAAGCGCGCGCAGAGGCTCCGCACCTGCTCGCGCACTCTGGCTTCGACTTGCTGATCCCCTTCGGGGTGCTCCTGCAATGCGTCCAGTACGTCGCCGATCAAGTTGCCGACCTGGCGGAATTCTTCCACGCCGAAGCCGCGGGTGGTGGCCGCAGGGGTGCCGAGGCGTATGCCGGATGTGACCGCGGGTTTTTCGGGATCGAAGGGGATGCCGTTCTTGTTGCAGGTGATACCGGCACGCTCCAGCGCGTGCTCCACCTGGTTGCCCTTGAGACCACGGCGGCGCAGATCCACCAGCATCA
>CAXBBA010000345.1:0-3523 GCA_963973805.1 uncultured Halieaceae bacterium
CAGTTTGAGCTGGCCAAGGACAAGATCATGATGGGCGCGGAGCGCAAGTCCATGGTGATGTCCGAGGCCGAGAAGCGTAACACCGCGTACCACGAGGCGGGGCATGCCATCGTGGGACGCCTGATGCCCGAGCACGACCCGGTCTACAAGGTCAGCATCATCCCCCGGGGCCGCGCCCTGGGTGTGACCATGTTCCTGCCCGAAGAGGACCGCTACTCCCATAGCCGCCGGCACATCATCAGCCAGATCTGCAGCCTGTTCGGCGGTCGCATCGCGGAAGAGATGACCCTGGGACCCGATGGCATCACCACGGGGGCGTCCAACGACATCCAGCGCGCCACGGAAATCGCCCGCAACATGGTGACCAAGTGGGGCCTGTCCGAGAAGATGGGGCCGCTCATGTACGACGAGGGTGGCGAGGAAGTGTTCCTCGGCCGCTCCGCGACCCAGTCCCACAAGGCCATTTCGGACGAGACCGCCAAGCAGATCGATGCGGAAGTGCGCCGCATCATCGATGAGTGCTACAAGAAGGCGGAGCAGATGCTCGAAGAGAACGTCGACAAGCTGCACGTCATGGCAGACGCCCTCATGCAGTACGAGACCATCGATGCCGACCAGATCGACGACATCATGGAAGGACGCACGCCCCGGGAGCCCAGCGACTGGAGTGGTCGCGACGGTGACGGTGACGGCTCCGGCTCCGCACCGGCGGTGGACGGTACCGATCGCAGCGGCCCCATCGGCGGTCCTGCGGGGGAGCACTGAGCGAGGCTGGGCCTTGGCCCGGTCTGCGCCTTTGGGCACCGTGAAGCACCCTGACTTACCCCGCCCGGTCGATTTCGCCGGGCGCACCCTCGATCTTGCCTCGCCCGTGGTCATGGGCGTGCTCAACATCACCCCGGATTCTTTTTCGGACGGCGGCCGCTGGATGCGCGGCGGCCGGGCGGACCTGGACGAACTGCGGCGCATTGCCGAGGACATGGTGGCGGCGGGAGCGCGCATCCTCGATGTGGGCGGTGAGTCCACGCGCCCGGGGGCGGACCCGGTGTCGGAGCAGGAAGAACTGGATCGCGTCATACCCGTGGTCGAGGCCCTGGCGGGGAGCGTCGATGTGGTGCTGTCCGTCGATACCAGCACCCCCGCCGTGATGCGCCTCGCTGCGGAACACGGCGCGGGCCTGATCAACGACGTGCGCGCCCTCACGCGCCCCGGCGCCCTGGACGCGGCGGCGGCAACGGGGCTCCCCGTCTGCCTTATGCATATGCAGGGCACCCCGGTGGATATGCAGCATCGCCCCGACTACAGCGACGTGGTGTCGGAGGTGTGCACTTACCTGGCGCAGCGGGTCCAGGCCTGCCGCGACGCGGGCATCGGTGATGAGCGCCTGTTGCTGGACCCGGGCTTTGGCTTTGGTAAAACCGTCGAACACAACCTGGCGCTGCTGCGAAATCTGCGCGCTGTCACAGATCTGTCCTTTCCCCTGCTGGTCGGCTTATCCCGCAAGTCGCTCATTGGTAGACTCACCGGCCGTGATGTCGGGGAGCGCCTGGCGGGGAGTCTCGCCCTGGCGCTGCTGGCTGCACAGAATGGCGCATCGGTGCTTCGGGTCCACGACGTGGCCGAAACCGTGGATGTGCTGCGGATTCTGAACGCTTTCCAACAACAGGATGGACGATGAAGAAGAAGTACTTCGGTACCGATGGTATTCGCGGCCTTGTGGGTCAGGCTCCGATCACGCCGGACTTCGTGCTCAAGCTGGGCTGGGCCTGCGGGCGGGTGTTCTCGCGCACCTTCGAGGGCAAGGGCCGCTGCAGCGTGATCATCGGCAAGGACACGCGGGTCTCCGGCTACATGTTCGAGTCCGCCCTGGAAGCGGGGTTGGTGGCGGCGGGGGTCGACGTCAAGCTGCTGGGACCGATGCCCACACCGGCGGTGGCCCTCATGACGCGGACGCAGAATGCCGACGCGGGCATCGTGATCAGCGCCTCCCACAATCCCTACTACGACAACGGCATCAAGTTTTTCTCCGCCGCCGGTTCCAAGCTGCCCGACGAGACGGAGCTGGCGATCGAGGCGGAACTCGAAGAGACGCTGGTCTGCGTCCCCTCCCACGAGATCGGCAAGGTGCAGCGCGTCGTGGATGCGGCGGGTCGCTACATCGAATTCTGCAAGTCCACGGTCCCCGAGGGTTTCAGCCTGCGGGGGCTGCGCATCGCTGTGGACTGTGCCCACGGCGCCACCTATCACATCGCGCCCAGCGTGCTGTCGGAGCTCGGCGCCGAGGTGGTTCCCATCGGCATCACGCCGGATGGTTTCAACATCAACGAGGGCGTGGGCTCCACCGATATGGAGGCCCTGGCCACCACCGTGCGCGAGCGGGACTGTGACCTTGGCATTGCCTACGACGGTGACGGCGACCGCGTGCTGTTTCTGGATGATCAGGGCGGCACCGTCGATGGGGATCAGCTGATCTTCGTGATCGCGATGCACCGCCTGCGGGAAGGCAGTTCCGACGCGGGCGTGGTGGGCACGCTCATGTCCAACCTGGGTCTGGAGACCGCCCTGAAGGCCGAGGGCCTGCGTTTCGTGCGGGCCCGGGTGGGAGACCGCTATGTGCGCGAGCTCATGGAGCAGCAGGGCTGGCACCTCGGTGGGGAATCCTCGGGGCACATCATCTGCTCCGACGTCACCACCACCGGCGACGGCATTGTGTCGTCGCTGCAGGTATTGCTGGCGCTGCGTGCCTCGGGCAGCAGTCTGCGGGAGCTGCTGGATCAGATGCCCATGTTCCCCCAGACCATGATCAATGTGGCCATGCCCGCCGGTGCGCGCCTCGAAGAGCTGCCGGCGGTAGCCGCAGCCGTGGACGAGGCGGAGGCCCAGCTCGGGAACGATGGGCGGGTGCTGCTGCGACCCTCGGGCACGGAGCCCGTGGTGCGAGTCATGGTCGAAGGGCGTGAAGCCGCGACGGTCGAGTCCATCTGTCGCTCCCTTGCGGATGCGGTGGGCGAGGCCCTGGCGAACGCCTGATCGGTTTCCCTTGCCCCGGCGGGGCGCCTTGGGTAACATTGCGCGCCCTCGCGAGGCGGAGTCCGGTAAATGCGTCAGCCATTGGTTATCGCCAACTGGAAAATGCACGGTGATCAGCAGACCAACAAGGCTCTGGTGGTCTCTCTCCTTACGGAGCTGGAGCAACAGCCCGGTCGCGGGGAATGCGTGTTGTGTCCGCCCTATCCCTATCTTGGGCAGGTGGGCGAGCTGCTGAGCCGTAGCGCCGTGACACTTGGCGCCCAGGATTGCAGCCACTCCGAGTCCGGTGCCTACACCGGCGAAGTGGCGGCGAAAATGCTGGTGGACCTGGGGTGCCGATGGGTGATCCTCGGACATTCGGAGCGGCGCCAATACCATCAGGAGTCCGATGCCCTGGTGGCGGCGAAGCTCGCTGCAGCGCAGCGCGCCGGTTTGTTGCCGGTACTGTGCGTGGGCGAGACGCGGGAACAACGCGAAGCCGGAGAGGCGGAGC
>CAXBBA010000346.1:0-3515 GCA_963973805.1 uncultured Halieaceae bacterium
CGATGCCGCGCCCCCGCCGAGGCCGATGAGCATCGCCGGGCCACCGAGCACCAGCAGTGCCGTGCCCGCCTCGAAGGGGGGCTTGGCGACGTGGTCCTCGCAGATATTTCCGAAGCCCCCGGCGATCATGATGGGCTTGTGGTAGCCGCGCACTTCGCTGCTGCCGTCGTCCCGGATCACGGCCTGTTCGTAGCTGCGGAAATAACCACAGAGATTCGGCCGCCCAAATTCATTGTTGAACGCCGCGCCGCCGATGGGCCCCTCGATCATGATGTCCAGCGCCGAGGCGATGCGGGCAGGCTTGCCGTAATCCGTCTCCCAGGGTTGCTCCATGCCGGGAATGCGCAGATTCGATACGCTGAAGCCCGTCAGTCCCGCCTTGGGCTTGGAACCGCGGCCCACGGCGCCCTCGTCGCGAATCTCGCCGCCAACCCCCGTGCCCGCGCCGGGAAACGGCGCGATCGCCGTGGGGTGGTTGTGGGTCTCTACCTTCATCAGCAGATGTACCGGCTGAGCCAGAGCCGAATATTCGCCGTCGGCAGCGAAGGGGGCGAAGCGGCTGGCTTCGTGACCCGCGATCACCGCCGCGTTGTCCGCGTAGGCGGACAGCACACCCTCGGGCGCGCAGGCATGGGTGTTGCGAATCATGGCGAACAGGCTCTTGTCCTGCGCCTCTCCATCGATGGTCCAGGAGGCGTTGAAAATCTTGTGGCGGCAGTGTTCGGAGTTCGCCTGGGCGAACATCATCAGCTCGCCATCCCGGGGATCGCGACCGAGCTGGGTGTAGCTGTGCACCAGATAGTCGATCTCATCGTCCGCGAGCGCCAGACCCAGATCGACATTGGCTCGCTCGAGCGCGCTGCGCCCCCCCGCGAGCAGCTCCACGGAGGTGCCGGGCCCGGGTTCCGCCTGGGTGAACAACCCTTCGAGTTCCTCAAGGGATTGCGCGACGCTTTCGGTCATGGGGTCATGCAGTGCCTGGGCGAGTTCGGCCGCATCTCCGCTGCCAAGCACTTCGTAGGCGCAGGCCCGTTCGATGCGTCCCACGCCATCAAAGCCACAGCTCCGGGCAATATCCGTCGCCTTGCTGGCCCAGGGAGAAATCGTGCCCCGCCGGGGCGTAACCACGAGCCAGCGTCCCTGCTCCAGCTCGGCAACGGCACCAAAGGGTTCCCGGCCCGCCTGGGCGAGCAGCGCCGCAAGGCGCGGGCGGTCTTCCCCCTCCACCGTTCCGTCGACGAGGAACAGGTAGCCACTGCGACCAAGCTGTACACCACTGGCACCCAGGCGGTCCTCGATGGCCTGGCGGCGGAAGTCAGACAGGGCGGCTGCGCCGGGGATAATATGCATGGGGGGGATCTCAACGCCGTTCGCGAAAGGCGCGGATTGTACCTGCCTCGCGGCCCCCACGCGATGTTGGGACGACGGCCCGGGGATGGATACAATCAAGCCCATGATCTCCCGCCTGCTCCTGCCCTTCCGCGCCCTGCTGGCCCTCTGCCTGGGGGGGCTCACCGCCTGCGGACCAACGGGGGAACCCCTGGACGCGATCCAGAGCCGCGGCGAGCTGCATCTGGTCACCCGCAATAGCCCCACCACCTACTATCTGGGCCGCGAGGGGCCCCGGGGCTTTGAGTACGATCTCGCCGCCGCACTGGCGGAGCAGCTCGAAGTGGAGCTGGTGGTCACCCAGGCCTTCACCCTCGAGGAGATCTTCCTCGCCCTGGAGCGCGGCGAGGCCGATATCGCGGGCGCGGGCCTCACGCTGACACCGGAGCGCGCGGCGCGCTACCCCGCCCGCACCGCCTACGCGCGCCAGATCCCCCAAGTGATCTACAAGGCGGGAGAGACTCGGCCCCGATCTCTGGAAGACCTCGAGGGCATGAGCGTCGCCGTGCTGGCCCACAGCAGTCACGACTCCCTGCTCCGGAGCCTGGCGGACGAGGATCGGGACTGGCTGAAATGGGACACCGTGGCGACAAACGACCCCCTGGACCTGTTGATGCGCGTGGTGGACGATCGTGTGGATGTCGCGATCGTGGATTCCCGCGACTTCTATGTGCAGCAAAATCTTGTACCGCGCCTGAAGGTGGCCTTTGACCTGGGCCCGGAGCAGGAAGTGGTCTGGTATCTGGGCAGGAATGGCAGGGACTCGGCCCTGCTCCAGACGGTGAATGAGCACCTGCAGGCGAGCGTCGACAGCGGTGTGATCGAAGCGTTGCGCCATCACTATTTCGACCGCGACGATACGATCTCCCGCATCGACTCCCAGACCTTCGTCACGCGGGTACGCCGGAATCTGAACGACTATCGCCAGCTCATCGAGATCGTGGCCCAGGAACAGAACCTGCCCTGGGAGCTCCTCGCCGCCATCAGCTACCAGGAATCCCACTGGGACCCCAATGCCACCTCACGCACCGGCGTGCGCGGCATGATGATGCTGACCCTGGGCACCGCGAAGGAACTGGGCGTGACGGACCGCACGGACCCGGGGCAGAGCCTGCGCGGCGGCGCCCGGTACTTCCGCAAGCTACGGCGCCGGCTGCCCGATGACATCCACGAACCGGACCGTAGCTGGCTGGCCCTCGCGGCCTACAACATCGGCATGGGGCACCTGGAGGACGCGCGCGTGCTCACGGAGCGTCGCGGTGGTGACCCCCATCTCTGGGAAGACGTGATGAGCGCCCTGCCGCTGCTCGAGGAATCGACCCACTACTCGACGGTGCGCTACGGCTATGCCCGGGGTATGGAAGCGGTGCGCTATGTGCAGAACATCCGCCACTACTACAACATTCTGCGCTGGCAGACCGCGCGGACCCGGCGCCCCACGCCACCCGCGGACGTGCAGGAACTGTTACCTGCGGCGCTGGAAAATCTCAGCCTTCCGGCGCTCTAGCGTTCACCACCCCTGCAGCCCGCCTCAAGGGGCTCGCCGGGCACGGAAGAAGTCCCGCAGCAACGTCGCACTCGCGAGTTGCTGTTCCGGGGCTTCGGACCAGGCGACGCGGTGATTGAACGCGCCTTCATCGAGGAGTTGCCGCGTGCTGACCACCGCACCGGCGCGGGGTTCGCGGGCAGCGAACACCAGCTCCTCGATGCGCGCATGGACCAGGGCGCCACAGCACATGCTGCAGGGCTCGAGGGTGACGTAGAGACTGGCGCCGGGCAGGCGGTAGTTGCCCATGGTCTGCGCCGCGTTCCGCAGCGCAACGACTTCGGCATGCGCCGTGGGATCCACACCGTCGATCTGGGCATTGCGTCCTTCGCCGATAATAGCGCCATCGAGCACCACCACGGCACCAACGGGAACTTCGCCAGCGGCGCCCGCCTGCGCCGCGAGCTCCAGTGCCCGCTCCATAAATTGCGTTGATGCGGGCTCCATCAGCTTTCCAGTTCTGAAGCCACTGCCGGCCGCGATCCGGTTTCTCCATCCACACCGGCGCGGGCCCAGAAATACACCGCATAGGCACCGCCGATGGACAGGGGCATGTCCAGGAAGGTGGTGTAGGTCAACC
>CAXBBA010000347.1:0-3512 GCA_963973805.1 uncultured Halieaceae bacterium
CATGAAACAGGCCCGCGAAGCCTGCAAGGCGGCGGACCTGCCCGTGGAATTCTTGAAGCGCGGCGTCAACGAAGGCTTCTCGGGCGGCGAGAAAAAACGCAACGAGCTGATTCAGATGATGCTGCTGGAACCGTCCCTGTGCCTGCTGGACGAAACGGACAGCGGCCTGGACATCGACGCGCTGCAGGTGGTCGCCAAGGGTGTGAACGCCCTGCGCGCCGCCGACCGCTCCTTTGTACTGGTCACGCACTACCAGCGCCTGCTGAACTTCATCGAGCCGGATCAGGTGCACGTGCTGGCCGGTGGCCGCATCGTGCGCAGCGGCGACAAGAGTCTGGCGCTGGAGCTCGAAGAGCGCGGCTACGCGTGGCTGGAGAACGAGGTCGCCTGATGGGTTTTATGCAACAAGCGCTGGCGGAAGCCGAGAGCCGCGTCCCCCACTGGCTGCAGTCCCTGCAGGCCCGGGGGCAGTCCCGCTGGAGCGCGGGCACGCTGCCCACGCGCCGCACCGAGGCCTGGAAGTACACGCCCCTCACCGGCCTGCGCGATGACTATCGCGTGGTCGCCGCCACGGACGTGGCGCCGGCCGAGCTGCCCGCCGCCCTCGTCGAGGGCCTGGGCGGTGTACGCCTGGTGTTCGTGGATGGGGTTTACCAGTCCTCGCTGTCGAGCGACACCCTGCCCGACGGCGTGGAGCTGTGCCGCTTTGCCGATGCCTCGGACGAACAGGCCGGGCTGATCGGCGAACACCTCGACACCCTGGTGGACGACAAGGGCGAGCCCTTCGCGTCCCTGAACACCGCCACGCTGCGCGACGGCGTGTTCCTGCAGGTGGCGGCGAACGCCGACGTGCAGACGCCCGTGCACCTGCTGTGGCTGGTGCGCGCCGCCGACGGACCCACCGCGATCAGCCAGCGCCTGCTGGTGCTGGCCGGGTCGGGCTCCCGCGCCACCGTCGTGGAGCAGTTCCTGTCGCTGAACGGCGCCGAGGCGAGCTTTACCAGTGGCGTGACCGAACTGAAGCTGGAGGCGAACGCCAAACTGCATCACTACCGCCTGCACGAAGAATCCGGCGAAGCGATCCACATCGGCGCGGTGCATGCGCAGCTGGAGCGCGACGCGCAGCTGGACAGCTTTCACCTGGCCCTGGGCAGCCGCCTGAAGCGCATAGACGTGGTGGTGAACCACGCGGGCCCCGGTGCCCACGCCGACCTGAACGGGGTGTACCTGCCCCGGGGCGACGAGCACATCGACTATCACACCACCATCGAACACGCGGTGCCCCACTGCACCACCGACGAAGTGTTCCGCGGCATCATCGGTGACCGCGCCACCGCCGTCTTCAACGGGCGCATCCACATTCACCCCGATGCGCAGAAGACGCGGGCCGAGCTGTCCAACCGCAACCTGCTCACGAGCACCGAGGCCGAGGTGAACACCAAGCCCGAACTCGAAATCTACGCCGACGACGTGCAGTGCGCCCACGGCGCCACCGTCGCGCGCATCGATGACCTGGCGCTACACTACCTGCGCACCCGCGGCGTGTCGCGGGACGAAGCCGAGGTGATGCTGAGCTTTGGCTTTATCAACGAACTGATCGACGGCATGGCGCTGGAACCGCTGCGGGACTACCTGCGTCCGCTGCTGGCCAAGCGTTTTGCGCGCAACATCGAGCTGGCGAGGCACCTGCTATGAGCACGCTGCAGGCCGTGGTCGGAGGCGCCTTTGACGCCGAGCGCATTCGCGGGGACTTCCCGGCGTTGCACCAGCAGGTGCACGGCCAGCCCCTGGTGTATCTGGACAACGCGGCGACCACGCAGAAGCCCGAGGCGGTGATCGACGCTATCACCCACTACTACCGTTGCGACAACTCCAACGTGCACCGCGGTGCCCACACGCTGGCGGATCGCGCCACGCGGCACTTCGAGGCCGCGCGGGAAACGCTCTCGACGTACATCAACAGCCCGTCGAGTCGCCAGGTGATCTGGACCCGCGGCACCACCGAGGCGATCAATCTGGTGGCCCACAGCTGGGGCCTCGAAAACCTGAAGGCGGGCGACCGTATTCTGGTGTCCTGGCTCGAACATCATTCCGACATCGTGCCCTGGCAGCTGGTGGCGGGGCGCGTCGGTGCCGAAGTGCAGCCGATCCCCGTCAACGACCAGGGCGAGATCGACCTGGAGGCCCTCGACGGGCTCCTCGACGAGCGCGTGAAGCTGGTGGCGGTGAACCACGTATCCAACGCCCTGGGCACCATCAACCCCGTGGCGACCATCGCGCAGATGGCGCGCAAGGTCGGCGCCCGGGTGCTGATCGATGGCGCCCAGGCCGTGGGCCACTGGCCCGTGGACGTGCAGGCGCTGGGCTGCGACTTCTACTGTTTCTCAGGGCACAAGCTCTTTGGTCCCACGGGCATCGGTGTGCTGTGGGGGCGCGAAGAGCTCCTCGACGCCATGCCGCCGTTCCTCGGTGGCGGCGAGATGATCGAGACCGTGTCTTTTGAGGGCACCACCTTCAACAGCCTGCCCTTTAAATTCGAGGCGGGAACCCCACATATTGCCGGAGCCATTGGTCTGGCGGCGGCGGTGGATTATCTGAACGGCATCGACCGCCAGGCCGCTGCAGCGCACGAGATGGCGCTGCTGCAGCGCACCATCGAGGCAACGGCCGACGTGCAGGGCCTGCGGCGCATCGGCACCTCGGCGAACACGACGGCGATCTTCAGCTTAGTGCTGGACGGCTGCCATCCGTCGGATCTGGGCATGTTGCTGGACGAGCAGGGCATCGCGGTACGCACGGGGCATCATTGCACCCAGCCGCTGATGGCGCGCTTTGGCGTGCCCGGCACTGTGCGCGTGTCCTATGCCATGTACAACACCTTTGATGATGTGGACCGATTCGTCGCGGCGCTGCGCAAGGCCCAGGCGATCTTCGCGCCACGCTAACGCTACGGGAGAGATGATATGACCGTGGAAACCTTTGACATGCAACGCCCCCTGAGTGTCACCGACGCTGCAGCGGCGCATTTTCAGCGCAAGCTGAGTGCGGCGGGCAAGCGCGCAGTGCGCATCAGCGTACAGGAGAGTGGCTGCACCGGCTTCAAGTACGTGATGGAAGAAGTGGATGGCGGCCAGGACAACGACGAAGCCATGGACCTGGAGAACGGCGTGCAGGTGTACATCGACGCCGGCGCCGTGGACTTTTTGCGGGGCACGGAAGTCGATCTGGCCCGCGAAGGCATCAACAAGGTGCTGCGCTTTAACAATCCCAACGTGGTCGCCGAGTGCGGCTGCGGCGAAAGCTTCAGCGTTAACTGAATGTCGTCGCAAGAACGCACGCTGCTAACCACGCGGCGGGAAGTCGCCGGGCGTCTGGTGCCCGTGGGCGATCCCGTCACCGTGCCCGCCGACAGCTTTGTCACCCTCACCCAGTCCCTGGGGGGGAACTACACCATCGTGTACAACGGCAACATGGTACGCATCGACGGCACGGATGCCGACGCCCTGGGCCTG
>CAXBBA010000348.1:0-3508 GCA_963973805.1 uncultured Halieaceae bacterium
TGCCCATGGCCCCCGCCTCACCGTGCTCGCAAATATAGGTGATGCTGCCGCTGAAGAGTCCCGCATCAAGACCTGGCATGGCGAGGAGGAAATGGTCCTTGAGACTGTCGCTGCTAAAAGCCTTCACCGCTGTCCCGACCTCCAGTGCCGACAAAAACCGTGTATGGGGTACACCACTTTTAACGCGTCGCCCCTGCAGGGCGACCTTGCCCTGAGCTTAGCGCGTTCTGCTCGAATTGCCACGTGCGGAGGATTTCGAGCTTGTCCGTGGTGGCGCGGAGTTCCTCGGGGAACGGCGAGAAAGGCGCCGCCATGCGCACGATGCGGATCGCCGCCTCATCCAGTACCGCATAGCCCGAGGATTTGAGAATGCGGATGTCCTCCAGCTCACCGGAATTCTCCACGGTGACCAGCATTTGCAGGCTGCCGAAAATGCCGTAGCGCAGGGAGGCTTCGGGATAGTACTGATTGCCCACCGCCTCGACGCGCCGTCGCCAGTCCGCCAGATAGGCCGCGTCCACGGCGGCGCGCGCCGAGACTGCATCGAGGCGTCGTACGCGGTTCTGGCGCGACTGCTGCTTGCGCTGGGCGTCCAGGTCCGCCTGGAGACGGGCAAGCTCCTGGTGCAGGCGGGCGAGTTCGCGCTCCGCCTCGGGCAGGTCCTCCAGCGACTCGTCGGCGCCGCGGCGGTCCACTACATTGCGGGATGAGGACGTTGAAGTGACGGCCGGAGTGGCGAGACGCTCCCGCCCCGGGGCGGCGGAGGCCCGGGCCGCCGCGGCCTGCACGACCGGCTGGGGCAGTGCGCTGATATCACCGGAGGCGAAGTCCCGTTGCGCTTCAGCGCCGCTGCCCGTCTGATCCGCCTGGGCGATGTGGTCCGCCTGTGAGGGTCGGCGCCCCGGGGTCTGCACCAGCGTGACTTCCACCTGATGCTGCGTCGGGCGAGCGCGCCAGGCGTCAAAGGTGACGCCGAAGATCACCAGCACATGCAGCGTGCTGGCGATCAACACCGCCAGCATGAGGCGGTCGTTGCTGGCGGCGGCCGCCGAGGCCATCAACCGGTCCGGTCTGCCAGGCGCGCTTCGATCGCACTCATGAGCTGGCCACCGATATCCGTGTCAAAGCCCCGGTCGATCTCGCGCACGCCCGTGGGACTGGTGACGTTGATCTCGGTGAGGTAGTCGCCGATCACATCCAGGCCCCCGAAGATCAGGCCTTTCTCTTTTAGTACCGGACCCACCTGGGCCGCAATCCAGCGATCCCGGTCCGTCAGCGGCTGGGGACGCCCCGTGCCGCCGGCGGCGAGATTGGCCCGGGTTTCTCCCTTGCTGGGCAGGCGCGCCAGGCAGTAGGGGATCGGTTCGCCCTCGATCATGATGATGCGCTTGTCACCGTCCACGATCTCCGGCAGGTAGCGCTGGGCCATGATGGTCTCGCGTCCCAGCTTGGTCAGGGTCTCGAGGATCACATTCACATTGGGGTCTTCTTCCCGCACCCGGAAGATCGATGCTCCGCCCATGCCGTCCAGGGGCTTGAAGATGACGTCGCCGTGCTCCGCGTGGAAGGCCTTCAGCTGCTCCCGGTCGCCGCTCACCAGCACCGGGGGACAGCACTCGGGGAACTGCGTGGCGAAGACCTTCTCGTTGCAGTCGCGCAGGGACTGGCAGCGGTTGACGATGAGGGTGCCGGTCCGCTCCGCTGCTTCGAGAATATAGGTGGCGTAAATGTATTCGTTATCGAAGGGGGGGTCGCGGCGCATGAGGATCACGTCCAGGTCCGCGAGGGGGCGGCGCTCCGCCTCCCCCAGCTCGAACCATCGCTCCGGGTCCTGGAACACCTGCAGCGGCGCCATGCGCCCCGTCGCCAGACCCTGTTCGAGGGACAGGTCCTGCGGTTCCATGTAGTGCAGGGACCAGCCCCGATCCGCGGCGGCCCACAGCATGGCCATGGTGGTGTCTTTCTTGTAGCTGATACCCGCAATCGGGTCCATCACTACGCCCAGTTTGATGCTCATCGCTGTCTCTCTGAAAGTAAAGCCGCACGGTACGAGATGGCAGGTTCTGTCGCAAGGCCCTGGCGGGTCCGAGCTGTCGTTCCGGGGCCGCCAGCTGCGCACGGGCGTGACTTGCCACGTTCGGAGTCCTACGCGTGTTGTCGGGGGCGTGGTTGTCCGGCACCAGGGTTTCCGAGCTAACGTTTCGGGGCCGCCATCCGCGCACGACGGGTATGTTGCTCCGCGTCGCGCTGCGCGCTCCTGACTGCTGCGCAACACACCCGCCGCACGCTGCTGGCTCCATGGCAGCGTCTGGCGTCAGGCCTGGGTCGCGGGCGTGACCTGCCACGTCCGGAGGCCCACAAGCGATCCGGAGCCCCACCAACGATAACGGAGTCGCGCCCCGAGGTGACGGATCAGGCGAGCAGGTCGCCCCAGCGGGCCTGGGCCACGGCGATGGCGGCGAGGGGGGCCGTTTCGGTGCGGAGGATGCGTGGGCCGAGCTGCAGGGATGTGAAGCCGGCGTCGATGGCGGCCTGGACCTCCGGGTCCGAGAAACCGCCTTCGGGGCCCACGAGCAGGCAGATGGACTCGCATTGGGGGGGCAGTGCTTTGGTGTTTCCCGTGGGTTGCAGGATCAGGCGCAGGCCCGGGAGCTCCTGACAGCCGGTCAGCACATCGGCGTAGGGCGCGACCGGGTGAACCTCGGGAACGACATTGCGACCGCACTGCTCGCAGGCGCTGAGGGCGATTTTCTGCCAGTGGTCGCGTTTCTTGGCGAGGCGTGCCGGATCGAGGCGCACGCCCGTGCGCTCGCTGATGAAGGGTCGGATCGTGGTGACGCCGAGCTCCGTGGCCTTCTGCACGATGGTGTCGACGCGGTCGCCGCGGGACAGGGAGATCGCCAGGGACACGGCGAGGGGCGACTCGCGATCGACTTCGCTCACACGGGTGACGTGCACCTGCACCGCGTCGCGCTCCACCGCGGTGATTTCCCCATGCCCTTCCCGGCCGGAGCCATCGAACAGACACAGGGCGTCGCCTGCGCGCATGCGCAGCGCCTTGGCGATGTGCCGCGATGGTTCCTTTTCCAGCTCCAGGGTGCCGGTTTCCAGCCCCTGCGCGGTGTAAAAGCGCGGACGCAACATGGCGCTGTCAGAGCCCCAGGTTGGCGCAGATCTGCAGCGTCGGCTGGGCCTGATTCATGGTGTAGAAATGGATGCCCGGCGCGCCGCTTTCGATCAGCGTCTGGCAGAGCTGCGTAACCACTTCCACGCCGAAGGCGCGAATGCTTTCCTTGTCATCGGCGTAGCCTTCGAGGCGCTTGCGAATCCAGCGGGGGATCTCGGCGCCGCAGTTCTGCGAAAAGCGGGCGAGGTTGGCGTAGTTCGTGATGGGCATGATGCCCGCGTAGATCGGCTTGTCGATGCCCAGGGCGGCGCAGCGATCGAGGAAGTAGAAATAGGCCTCGACGTTGTAGAAGTACTGGGTGATCGCACTGTCGGCCCCCGC
>CAXBBA010000349.1:0-3482 GCA_963973805.1 uncultured Halieaceae bacterium
GTGGTGGTAAGACGCCAGTCTTCATTGATCTCCCAGCCCAGTTCCGCGAAGGCGTCGTTGGTCTGCGTATCCCAGTAGGTCCAGTCCATGGACGCATTGGTCGACACGTCGTAGTTCACGGGGGAACCATCGTTGTAGATCGCGGGAATTGCGCCCCACATCACGCCGTTGGAATTGTTGTCCTGGAAGGTGTAGCCCGCGGCGAGTGTGAGGTTATCCGTGAGCTGGCCGTCGACCACGAGCGAAGCCGCGATGCGGTCATTGCTGTAGCGATCCAGCCAGCTCTCCTGGTCTTGGTAGACCAGTACGCCCCGCGCGGCCCAGGAGCCGGATTCCGTGAGGGGAGTGGACAGATCCGCTTCGAGGCGCGTCTTGTCCCAGCTCCCGCCCGTAAGGCGCAGGCTGCCCGTGCGTTCGTTCCCCGGGCGCTTGCGCAGGTAATTGATTGTTCCCGACGGATTGCCGAGGCCCGTGATCAGGCCGTTGGAGCCGCGCAGTACCTCCACGTTTTCATAAACGGCTGTGTCGATGGCACCGACGATGACTTCACCGAAGGGCATGCCGACGCCATCGGTATGCATGCTCGTGATATCGAAGCCCCGCGCGTTGTAGGTCGTGCGATCCGTCTCGGTCGAATCCACATTCACCCCCGTCGTCATCTTGAGCAGGGCATTGATGTCGTTGAGCGCAAAATCTTCCATGGTGTCGGCATCGATCACGGTCAGGGACTGGGGGGTCTCCCAGACCGAGAGATCCAGGCCGGTGGCACCGCGACTCTTGCGGTCGTCGCGAATGCCGACGATCAGCACTTCCTCAATGGTCGTCGGCGCCGAGGTGCCAGCCGCAAGGTTTGGCATTGCCGCAGTCGTCAGGATGGGGGTGGCGCAGAGGGCCAGGGCAAGAGCTTTTCGCATGATGTCTCTCGGAAAACGAACCAGGATGCGGGCATGATAGGCGGATTTATTGCAAAGGTAAACACAAATAGTAATGATTCACATTGAGAGCAAGGCGGTCGTGAGGTCGGCCTTTCGCCTCGCGGGCACGCCATGAAGCGGGGGTCCGCAGCAAGGGAGCGGTGGCAGGGTGACCGCAGGCGCCGCCTGCCGGATAATGGGGTATCTATTCATCGCCAGGCAGGACTCCATGCTGCGTAGTTTCCCCTCACCCCTTATTGCGTCCCCGCAGGTTTTCGTCGCCGGGACGCGGAGTTCCGAGACGCCATGAATGAGCGTGCGACCCTGTGGTTTATCGTGTTGGTGCTGACCGCCGTAGGCCTGGGTACGGCCGTGCTGCGACATACGAGCACCGGTCTGCCGTGGCTGCCGGGAGAGCAGCGCGACCTGTGGATGGTCGAAGCGCGGGTGGATTTCGTTGCGCTGGGCACCCCGGTGACCGTGAGTCTGAGTATTCCCGATGAAACGCCCGGCTTCATGCTGATCAACGAGCAGGCGGCGTCACCGGGCTACGGCTTTGCAACGGTGGAAGTTGGTGGGGATCGCCGCGCCGAGTGGACCCGTCGCGAGGCCATGGGCCGCCAGTCGCTGTATTTCACCGCGAGCTTTCTGCCCGGGGATGGGGCCGCGGCGGAGGAAGTTGAGCCCGTACCCGAACCGGAACCGGTTTTCTGGGGCGATGCCGAGGTTACGGCGGCGGCGGAGCTCATCGCTGCCGCGAGGGCGACGTCGAGTGATTCCCGCAGTCTGGCCCGGGAGATCAGCAACCGCTTTCTCGCCGACGGCCAGAATGCGGCGCTCCTGAAGGCGCGTTCCGAAGATCACGCGAGCCTCCTGGACCGTCTGATGCGTGATGCGGGACTGTCGACGCGGGAGGTCATGGCCCTGGCCCTGGAGGATGCACGCCGTCGCCAGACCCTTTCTTCCCTGTTGGAGGTACATGACGGCGAGCGCTGGCAACTCGTGGATCCTGAGCGGGGCATTATCGAGGCACCGGAAGACCTGCTGCTCTGGCACCGCAGTGATGATGCCCTGCTGGATGTGACCGGGGGGCGGGATTCCAGCCTGAGTTTCTCGATGATCCGCCAGTCCCTGCCAGCGGAGCAGGTGGCCACGGAGCAGAACGGGAATTCGCTCTTCGCTACCCTGGGCGTGCACCGCCTGCCCATTGAAGAGCAGAGCATGTTCAAGCTGCTGCTTCTGCTGCCCCTCGGGGCGGCGTCCGTGGTGTTCTTTCGCGTGCTCGTGGGTCTCCAGACCTCGGGCACCTTCATGCCTGTGCTGATCGCCCTGGTGTTCCTGCAGACTTCCTTGCTCCCCGGTCTGCTGAGCTTTGTGTCCGTGGTGATCCTCGGGCTGCTGATGCGCGGCTACCTCAGCCACCTCAACCTGCTGCTCGTGGCGCGTATCGCCGCGCTCATCGTGCTGGTGATCTTCGTTATCTCGTTGCTGTCCATTGTCGGCTACCAGCTGGGTATCAGCACGGGGATGGTCATCACCTTCTTCCCCATGATTATCATCGCCTGGACCATCGAGCGCCTGTCCATTCTCTGGGAAGAGGAGGGGCCGCGGGATGTGCTCGTGCAGGGTGGGGGTTCAATGCTGGTTGCCATCGCCGCCTACCTGTTGATGAAGGCCCGCTTCGTGCAGCATCTCACCTTCAACTTCCCGGAGCTCAACCTCGTACTGCTGGCGCTGATCCTCGCCATGGGCCAGTACACGGGTTACAAACTGACCGAACTGCACCGCTTTGCCGCGCTGCGGGATCGGACTGAGCATTGATGGACCTGCTGCGACCGCGGGAGCTGCGGGCCCAGGGCATGCTGGGAATGAACGCCCGCAATCTCGATTTCATCGGGCGCTACAACCCGCGCGCCCGCTTTCCCCTGGTGGACAACAAGCTGCGCACCAAGTTGATTGCGGAAAAGTACGCTGTTCCCGTGCCCCGGCTGCGCTTCGCAGTGGACAAGCAGCATCAGGTGGACGAGGCCCTTGCCCGGCGCATGGAGCTGGATGGCTTTGCCAGCAAGCCGGCCAAGGGGAGTGGCGGGAAGGGGATCTGGGTGATTACGGGGCGCCACGGCGATGCGTTTCTCAAGAGTTCCGGCGCCAGCGTCGAGCTCAGTGATCTGCGCCGCCACATGAGCAACACCCTCGCCGGACTCTATTCCCTGGGCGGCGGTGCCGACACGGTGATCGTCGAGGACCTGATCACCGCCGATCCCATTTTCGATGACTATTCCTACGAGGGCGTACCCGACATTCGCGTCATCGTGTTCAAGGGCTATCCCGTGATGGCCATGTTGCGCCTGGCCACCCATGCCTCGGACGGGAAGGCGAACCTGCACCAGGGAGCCGTGGGGGTGGGCCTCGCCCTCGAAAGCGGACGCTGTGCCAGTGCGGTGCAGTTCGATCGCTGCATCGAGGCGCACCCGGATACGGGGAGCGAGCTCGCCCGGGTGATGGTGCCCGAGTGGCCGGCGTTGCTGGAACTGGCCGCCAGCTGCTACGAGATGACGGGCCTGGGTT
>CAXBBA010000350.1:0-3461 GCA_963973805.1 uncultured Halieaceae bacterium
CTGATGGAAGATCGGGACCACGTATTGCCCGACGACGTGCAGGCGGTGCTGCCGGCGGTGACGGCGCACCGGCTGCAGCCCGGTGGCAGTTTCTCTGGCGACGGCCTGGCGCTCGTCGCGTTGCTCCAACGTGACGTGGACGTGGTCTAAGCCCCCCGCGTCGATGGGCACCGTCACCCGCACGGGTATGGGCCCGTGACCGCCATCGCCGCCATGCAGCAGCGAGCCCGCGCGCGCTGGTCCCGGTGGCTGGAGCGCCGCATTCCCCGCGCCAGCACGGTGGTCCTCGACCAGCGGCGCATCTTCATCTTTCCCTCGCGCACGGGATTCTTCTTCGGCGCCTGCCTGCTCGTGATGCTCGTGGCTGCCATCAATTACCAGAACAACATGAGCTTTGCGCTCACGTTCCTGCTGGCGAACCTGTTCGTGGTCGCGGTGATCCACAGCTACGCCAATCTCTCGGGCCTCACGATCTCGGCGCTGGGGGCCGATGATGCGTTCGCGCAGCAGCGCACCGCGTTTCGCCTGCGCCTGACTGCGGCGGGGCGCAGGGGGCATTACGCGCTGCAGGTGGGCTGGCCGACTCCGACAGAGGCAAAACGGCGGAAGCGTTTTCTGCGCGGCATGACCACGGGCCCGGACATGCTCGCGGTGCAGGAGGTGGATCTGGAGCCCGGTGCGCAGCAGGAACTGCGCCTGCACCTGCCCGTGGGCGAGCGCGGCTGGCATCGCCCCGGTCGCCTGCGCGTCGAGAGCGTCTATCCCCTGGGGCTGCTGCGTTGCTGGACCTGGGTGGACCTGGACCTGCGCGCGTTGGTGTACCCCGAGCCCATCGCCTCCCAGGAACCGGGGGGCTACGACGGCGATGGCGAGGATGGCTTGCAGTCCGGCGGCAGCGGTGACGATGAGTTCGCCGGCATTCGCGATTACCGCGAGGGCGACAATTCCCGACGCGTGTACTGGAAGGGGCTGGCGCGGGGTCAGGCTCTGCAGAGCAAGGAGTACGCGGCGGCAGTGTCGGACACGCGCTGGCTCGACTGGCAGCAGTTTGCCGGCCTGGGGCAGGAGCGGCGGCTGTCGGCACTGTGTTTCTGGACCCTGGAGTATCACCGGCGGGAACGGTCGTTTGGCCTGCGCCTGCCGGGCGTGGAACTGCCGTCCGCAAAGGGTGACCGGCAGCGCGACAAGGCCCTGCGCATGCTGGCCCTGTACGGCAAACAGGATGACGACCCCGCAGGCCGTCAGCAAAAGAGCGGGGAGGGCGCATGAAGCAGGCGGAACAGCTGCCGCGCCCGGCGCTGCTGTGGATCATCCTCGCCCAGGGGCTTCTGCTGCTGCCGCACCTGGAACGCCTGCCGCCCTGGGTAGGGGTTGTGTACCTCACCGCCTTTGTCTGGCGCGTGCAGGCCTTTCGCGGGCGCATGGAGCTGCCGGGGCGCTGGCTCAAGGTGATCCTGTCCGGTGCCGCCGCGGGCGGCATCGTGCTCAGCTTTGGCTCCCTGCTGGGCATCGAACCCATGGTGGCGTTTCTGCTCACCGCCTTCGCCCTGAAGCTGACCGAGATGCGCACGCGCAAGGATGCCTATGTGGTCGTGTTCCTGGGCTACTTCGTCTGCCTGACCGCGTTCCTGTTCAGCCAGGGCCTGCTCATGGTGCTGTATGCACTGATCCTGGTGTGGGTGCTGACCGCGGCCCTGGTGAGCATCCACCGGCCCACGGCGAAGCTGCGGGACCTGCGACCCCTGCGCCTGTCCGGCGCCATGCTCCTGCAGGCATTCCCGCTGATGCTGGTGCTGTTCTTTTTGTTCCCCCGCGTCGGGCCCCTGTGGTCCGTACCCCTGAAGAGCCACACGGCGCAAACGGGAATGAGCGACACCCTGAGTCCCGGCGACGTATCCCGCCTCAGCCAGTCCGCCGCGGTGGCTTTTCGGGTGCAGTTCGAGGGTGAGATTCCTCCCGCGCAGGAGCTGTACTGGCGGGGCCTGGTGATGAGCGTGCTGGACGCCAACACCTGGCGGGCCCTGCGCTACTTCGAGGTGCCACCGGCGGAGCGCCGGGAACCCCCGGTGGCGGTGCAGGGCGAGGCGACGGACTACAGTGTGATCATGGAGCCCACGCAGCAGAACTGGCTCTACGGCCTGCGCTACGCGAGCTCGCCCACCTCGGGCGTCATGGCGCTGAGCGACTATCGTCTGTACTCGCCGGTGATCATCGAGAACGAGTACCTGTACCGCGTAAGCAGCTGGCCCGCCACTCCCCTCGAGGCGCAGCTCGGCGACTGGCGCCGCGAGACCGAGTTGCGCCTGCCGCCGGGCAGCAACCCCCGCACCCGCGCCCTGGCCCGGCAACTCATGGAGCGCGCCGGTTCCCCCGAGGCCTTCAGGGATGAGGTGCTGGCTTATTTTCGCAACGAGGCGTTCTTCTACACCTTGCAGCCACCGCTGCTTCCGGACGAAGACTCCATGGACCGTTTTCTCTTTGAGACGCGTCGCGGCTTCTGCGAGCACTACGCCTATGCCTTTGCCGTCATGGCGCGCAGCGTGGGCATTCCCGCGCGCATCGTCGGCGGCTACCTTGGGGGCGAGATCAATCCCGTGAACCGCACGGTGATCGTGCACCAGTTCGATGCCCATGCCTGGACCGAAATCTGGCTCGAGGGCCAGGGCTGGGTGCGTGTGGATCCCACCGCCGCCGTGGCGCCGGATCGCATTCTCTACGGCCTGGAGCGGGCCGTGGCCGGTGAGGGGTCCTTTCTGTCTGAGTCACCCCTGTCGCCGTTGCGTTTTCGTGGCGTCAGCTGGATCAATGCCCTGCGCCTGCGCTACGACGCGCTCACCTTCGAGTGGCAGAGCTGGGTGACGAGCTTTGACGGCCAGGCGCAGTTTGATCTGCTGCTCGGTGTGATGGGCGAGATCACGGTGCGCCGGTCCCTGGCGGTGCTCCTCGGCAGCGGCGCCCTGACCCTGGGGCTGGTGTATCTGCTGCTGCTTCGCGACCGGCGCCGCGAACCGCGGCCGCTCTTCGAGCAGGAGTTGTACCGCTATCAGCAGGCGCTATGGCGCCGGGGACTGGAGCCCATCGCCGGAGAGACGCCGGCGCAGCTTACGGAACGCGCCGCGGCCCGTTGGCCGAAGCAGGCGGAGCAATTGCGGTCGCTGTACCGCGCCCTGGCGGCTCTGGTGTACGCACGCGGGGCGTCCCATGGTGATCAGCGGCGTCAGCTGCGCGAGATGCGGCGGCGTATTCGCGAACTCTCATTCCGGCGCTAGGCAGGCAGGCGCACCGGGAGCAGGGCAATGCCCCGTCGCCCGGGAGTCCTGCATGCGCCGTAAAATTCCGCTTTTGTGATCCCCCACCGTAGGGAATGGCATTGACATGGGGTATGCTCAGACATCTTTTTAGGGGGGAATTATGCGAAAGATTGCACTGATCACGGGCATTACGGGGCAGGATGGCGCTTA
>CAXBBA010000351.1:0-3445 GCA_963973805.1 uncultured Halieaceae bacterium
CTGACGCTCCGTTTTAGCCATGCGTACCGCAGCGCAGAAGGAAAATTACGATGAGTGACCACCTGGAGCAGATGTCTGCTGCCATAGCCCAGCTCACCGCCGAGGGAGCTCCCTTCGCCACGAAGGACGTGGACATCGATGGAATCAGCTATCGCAGCTACGTCTCTCTGCCCGAGAACATGGGCGGGTATTTCCGCTTCATGCTCAACCACGCGGACAAGGAGTTCGCCGTTTATCAGGACGAGCGCTACACCTTTGGCGAGGCCTGGGCGACCTCTGCGGCGCTGGCGAAAGCGCTGCTGGAAGACTACGGCCTGCGCAAGGGGGATCGCGTGGCGATCCTCAGTCGCAACAACCCCCAGTGGATGATGAGCTTCATCGCCGCGCTGTCCGTCGGGGCCGTTGCGGTGCCGATGAACGCCTGGTGGACGACCGAGGAGCTGGAGTACGGCCTGAACGACTGCGGCGCAAAGATCGTGATCGGCGACTACGACCGACTCAAGCGCCTCGAACCCCTGCACGGCGCTATGGAGCTGCAGCTGATCGCGGTGGATGACTGTGCCGCCCTGAGCATTCCCTCCCGCCCCTTCGCCGAGGTGGTGCAGCCCCACGCGGGCGTCGACATGCCCGAGGTGGCTGTGGGTCCCGACGACCACGCCACGATCATGTATACCTCGGGCTCCACGGGCCATCCCAAAGGCGCCCTGTCATCCCATCGCGGCATTCTTTCGGCGCTGTTCAGCTGGATGCTCCTGGGCCTGGCGAGCAAGGGCGTCAAGCCCGATGCAGAGGGCGAGGCTCTGCCCCCCTCGGGCCTGCTCACCATTCCCCTGTTCCACTGCACCGCAAGTCACACCGCGTTCCTGCTGTCGCTGATCGTCGGGCGCAAGCTCGTCATCATGTACAAGTGGGATGTGCAGGAGGCCCTGCGCCTCATCGAAGAAGAGCGCATCACCTGGTTTACCGGCGTGCCCACCATGTCGGCGGAGCTGCAGGCGGCGGCGGTGGATTCGGACCGGGACCTGTCGTCCCTGGCAGAGATTTACGCGGGGGGCGCGGCGCGCCCGCCTGCGCAGGTCGAGAAGCTGGCCAAGACCTTCAGCAAGTCCTCCTCGGGTATTGGCTACGGACTCACAGAGACCAACGCCCTGGGCACCGTCAACAGCGGCGATGTCTATCGCGCGCGGCCTGGCAGTGCGGGGCAGGTGGTGCCGGCGGTGACCGATATCGCGATCCTGGATGAGAACGACCAGCCTCTGCCCCTGGGGGAGCGCGGCGAGGTGTGCATCCACTCGCCGGCGAACTGCCTGGGTTACTGGAACAAGCCCGAGGCGACCGCGGAGGCATTCCGCGACGGCTGGTTCCACACCGGCGATGTTGGCTACCTCGACGAGGACGGGTTCCTGTTCATCGTTGACCGGCTGAAAGAAATCATCATCCGTGGTGGCGAGAACATCAGCTGCATCGAGGTCGAAGCGGCGATCTACCATCACCCTGCCATCGCGGAAGCGGCGGTCTACGGCGTGCCCGACGAGCGCCTGGGCGAGGCGGTGGCCGCGTCCATCGTGCTCAAGGACGATGCGACGGTCAGCGCAGAAGACCTGCAGCTTTTTCTCAGGGAGCACATCGCCGGGTTCAAGATTCCGGCTCATTGGCGCTTCCACGACGAGGCGCTGCCGCGCATCGCCTCGGGAAAGATTTTCAAACGTGAACTCAAAGCACAGATGGCGGAGCGCCTGAGCGCCTGAAAGGCGCCCGTGGCCGACGTCGTCGATAACGAAAAAGGAGAAAGAGATGGATCTTGGAATATCTGACAAGGTGGCGCCGATTCTGGCGCGCGTCAAAGCGTTTGTGGCCGAAGAAATCGTGCCCGTCGAAGAGGAGTACTGGACAGAGGTCGGCAAGGTGGACCGCTGGACCTTCACGGAGCGCCAGACGGAGATCATCGAGACCCTGAAATCCAAGGCTCGCAGCGAAGGCCTGTGGAACTTTTTCCTCACGGAGGGCGAGCACGGCAGCGGCCTTACCACGGTGGAGTATGCGCACCTGGCGGAGCAGATGGGCGCCTCGGCCCTGGCCCCGGAAGTTTTCAACTGCGCCGCGCCCGACACCGGCAATATGGAAGTGCTTGAAAAGTACGGCACCGCCGCGCAGCAGGAAGAGTGGCTCAAGCCCCTGCTGGCCGGTGAGATCCGCAGCGCCTATGCCATGACAGAGCCCGGCGTCGCCTCTTCCGACGCGACGAATATCTGCACCAACGCGGTGCTGGACGGCGATGAGTGGGTCATCAACGGCGAGAAGCACTGGATTTCCGGTGCGGGCGATCCGCGCTGCAAGATCATGATCGTGATGGTGAAAACCGATCCCGACGCGCCGAAGCACAAGCAGCAATCCCAGATTCTCGTGCCCCTGGCGACACCGGGCGTCGAGATCATCCGTCCCATGCACGTGTTCGGGCAGGACGACGCACCCCACGGCCACATGCACCTGCGCTACAACAACGTGCGCGTGCCCAAGGAGAATGTGATCCTCGGCGCGGGCCGGGGCTTCGAAATCTCCCAGGGCCGCCTTGGGCCGGGTCGTATTCACCACTGCATGCGTGCCCTCGGCGCGGCGGAGCGGGCCCTGAAACTGCTGTGCGAACGCGCCACTACGCGTGTTGCGTTCGGCAAACCCCTGGCGCGCCTCGGTGGCAACATCGACGTGGTGGCCAACGCGCGCATCAGCATCGAGCAGGCACGCCTGCTGACGCTGAAGACCGCCTGGATGATGGACAACGTCGACCCCAAAGAGGCGCGGGTCTGGATTTCGATGATCAAGACCGCGGTGCCGAACGTGACGCTCAAGGTCATCGACGATGCGATTCAGATGCATGGTGGTCTGGGTGTATCCCAGGATACGCCGCTGGCCGAGATGTACGCGGGGCAGCGTACGCTGCGCCTCGCTGATGGCCCCGACGAAGTGCACCGCATGGTGGTGGGCCGTAACGAATTCCGCAAATACATGGATCAGGAGCCCGTCAACGCCACGTTCCGGGACGGCTGAACACGGGCGGCGCCGGCCTGAACGGCACCCTCTTTCACACACCGCAAGCAATTTTCGACATTGGCAGGAGAATCAACATGAGCGTCACCGTAGTGCCCAAAGAGCAGCTCAAGGATCACATCGGTAGCAAGCAGGAGCCCAGCGACTGGGTGACCCTGGACCAGGATCGCATCAACACCTTCGCCGACTGCACCGGCGACCACCAGTTCATCCACATCGATGAAGAAAAAGCGGCCCAGACGCCCTTCGGCGGCACGATCGCCCACGGTTTTCTGACCCTGTCCATGCTGCCCAAGCTGATGGAAGGACGTGGTGTCGTGCCGGAGAATGTCGTCATGGGAATCAACTACGGCTCCGACAAGGTGCGTTTCCTCGCTCCCGTGCGCGCCGGCAAGCGCGT
>CAXBBA010000352.1:0-3440 GCA_963973805.1 uncultured Halieaceae bacterium
CCACGGCTTTGGCGTCAGTCGCATACAAACACGCTTTCCCTTTACTGAGACGACCTCCATACCCAGATCCCGGCTATGGGGGACGTGTTCTATGAACTGCGACGCAGTCAACATGGCCAAACCGCCCTGCGACTTTGCGCGAGCGTAAGATTGAGCTGAACACCGGTGTTGCGCATAGGCGACTGCTAGGTTGTTGCACTTGATGTTCGCTATCCTATCGTATATTTGGTCGACCAACCAAATGAGTGTCGGTCACGTGAAAATGACGGCTATCGCTGTGATGGCGTACCATCAATGCCAGATAATCGGGTTATCGCCGAGGTGCTGAACAACGCACCGGCCATTGCGGGAGGTACTGAAAGGGTGGATCACAAGCAGGTTGTCCCCGGACGCAAGCTGGAAGACCGGGACAACGTTTTGTCCAACGCGGCGAGGCTTTTTCGTGAGAAGGGATTCGACAAGACTTCACTCAAGGAAATCGCCGAGGCTTGCGAAATGCTGCCCGGAAGTCTTCACTATCGATACAGCACGAAGGAAGCCCTCCTGGTTGAACTGATGCGACAGGGAGTCGGTCAGGTTACGGCAGAGGTCGAAACCGCGCGCGTGAGCTCGGACAATCCGGTAGAGCGGTTACGTCTGTGCATTGACGCGCATCTGCGCGCTCTGCTGGTTGATTCAGACACGGTTTACGTACTGCTGTTTGAATGGCGGGCTCTGACCCGCGAGGCGCGGGAGGAGATTATTGAGCTGCGTGATCGTTATGAGTCCCTTTGGGCCCATATACTCGCAGAGATGATTCAACAGGGTGTTATTCGGCGGGGTGTCGATGATCGTTTGCTTCGCCTGATCGGCCTGGGGGCGCTAAATTGGGTTGCAACGTGGTTTGATCCAGAGGGTGCCTATACACTCGACGACATCAGCGAATTTATCTGGCAGATCACTCTAGACGGCGTGATTGTTGAGGGGTGTGCAGGTTGAAGTTGAAATCCAGGTGCTCCAGCGCGGTAGACACCCTTTGCGATATCCCGAGAAAAACCGGCGCACTCTTCTCGGGGGCATTCTGACTCGCTGTCGGTGTCTCTCGTGTTGTGGCAAACCCAAGAGACATCACGCCCGGCCGGTGCACAAGTATCGTCGAACGTTTTACGTTCGAAGTCTCAGCACGCCGCGTGTCGACCTTGTGCGTAAACCGCCGGATCAGCGTGTCCCGGCCGGTCGGTCACGGACCACGGTGAAACAACACACGATGCTTGCAGAAAAATAACGGATACGCTGGCTGAGGGGTCCTCACCGCCAACCATCACGCAAATTGATCAGCACCGGGGGTAAATCCATCGGGGCGTTTGGTCACGTTCAGACGCGCAAGACCGGATTCGTGCCGAAAACATTAGACGCAACTTTCAGCGTGCATTGAGTTTCAACAGTCTGCCGCCGATCTGTTTGACCATCAGGCGCGCGTTCTGTATGTTTCCGGACTGACGAGTCCGTCCATATGGGAATCGGTGTACGTCGTCAAAGGATATGGGACCAATCAGCTCGCTTTCTAAGAGACACTTTTCTGCCGGTCACCGCTCCAGTCTAGCCTGCTAATCGCAGGTTGTGTATTTTTCGTTTCGTCATGGTCCTGGTCTTCACCAAAGCGCGTTGATCCAGAATATCGATCTTCCTGCCCTCGTACACGTCAGCCGGTGTCACGTTGTCCAATGATTCGTGATACCGCTCGTGGTTATAGTGATCGACCCACTCCGCGATGGCCTTCTCCAACTCCCACGGGAAGTAGTAGTGCTCCAGCTTCACCACGTTCTTCATCGACCGGTGATAACGTTCAATCTTTCCCTGGGTCATCGGGTGATACGGGGCGCCACGGGTATGTTCGATGTCCCGATCCTTCAGCCAGGACTTGAGTTCTCCGCTAATGTAGCAGGGGCCGTTGTCCGACAGCAGGCGCGGCCTGTGGCGAACCCTCGCCTCGGACAGACCAGTCGCCTGGAGAGCGTCCTCCAGGGTTGCTGTGACGTCTGCTGCCGCCATGGTGGTCGTGAGCCGCCAGCTGATGATGTAACGTGAGTAATCATCCAGCACGGTCGACAGGAAGTACCAGCCCCAGTTCACCACCCGGAAGTAGGTAAAATCCGTCTGCCACAATTCGTGGACCCGGCTTGTCGGGTGCTGAAACCGGTCCGAGGCACTCATGACCATGAACTGTGGGCTGGTGATAAGGTCATGGGCTTTGAGAATTCGATAGACACTGGACTCCGAGACGAAGTAGTCGTGGGTATCGGTGATGTGCCAGGCCAGCTCCCTCGGGGTCAGATCCGGGCGATCCAGGGCGACCTCTACAATCAATGCCCTGACGGAGTCTGGTATCCGGTTCCAGTGCTGGCGAGCCGCCCGGCTTCGGTTCTCCAGGCCTTCCAGGCCCTGCTCCTCATAGGTGGCGTACCAGCGATAGAAGCTGCTGCGACTGACATTGATCTCCTGCAGGGTCCGTCTGACCGATAGCTCGGACTCCTCTACCAGCCGGATAATGGCCAATTTCTCTGATGCGGTGTACATCAGTCGTCGTCCAAGGTCACACCCTGCCCAGTCAGACTTTTTTTGAGCCAGTCATTGCGCAGGTAAAGCTCTGCAACAGCCTGCTTCAGGTCCTTGTTCTCGCTCTTGAGACCCGACACCTCATCGGTATTGGCCTCCCGGACGGTATCGCCCGACAGGCGCTTCTTCCCGGCCTCCAGGAAGTCCTTGCTCCAGCGGTAATACAGATTGGGATTGATGCCTTCCTTGCGGCACAGCTCGGCAGCCGAACTTTCGCCCCGCAGGCCGTCAAGGACGATACGGATTTTCTCCTCGGTGGAGAATTTGCGGCGGGTCTTGCGACGGATATCCTTAACCGCCTTTTCAGTGTTTGACATGCTCATAATGAGACTCCTCTGCTTCAATTAAAAATAGCAGAAGTCTCTCTTAGTGAATCAAGCCCTTTGGTCCTTCATGCTTTGACGGCGCACAGTCTGCTCGCTTCTTCGATTTCAATTGCTCAATGCGCCTCTACACAATGCAGTACGCTCCGGTGAATTCAAACTGTTGCATACAGCAATGTATCGGGTCGCCACTAAATCGACACAGACGCTGTGGTGATTCGCGGGACGACGAGTTGCGGCAGACGTGTGGGTGCTGCAGGCTAAGGGTTGGGTCTTGAGCTGGGTCCCTATCGCCGCCGCGGCCAGCTAATGTCTGAAAGCAGTTACGCGTGAGTGTGGGGTAAATGGGGGGTAAATTTATACGGGGTAGCTGGATGCCTCATAAAATCTACGTTCGTGGATGACGCCCGCTCCGCCCTCCGCCGTGGCGGGGTTTCGGGGCCGCGCGGTTGCAGGGGAGCGTTGTTGCGATTGGGTTTATCAGCGGTGGTGGGCGGCTATGGGCCGTTCGTTCGTACGTGG
>CAXBBA010000353.1:0-3402 GCA_963973805.1 uncultured Halieaceae bacterium
CCTAATGGGAAGGGCCGGCGATGGAAAGAAAACGGGCCCGTATCTTGCGATGCGAGCCCTTCGCTGATTCCCCGGTATGGCGGTGCGTCCGGTCAGTCGTAGCGGTCTTTCAGGACGAAGAAAGCGATGAACAGGAGTGCGAGGCTGAAGGGCAGCGCGACGAATATGCCGTTGATGCCCAGCAGCGATTCGAGGGTGACGGCGCCGTAGTTGGCGGGCTCGATCAGCGCCGCTTCCAGGGATGGGAAAACCAGGGAGAACAGCAGGGCGCCGACCAGTGCGCCCGCCAGCGTGAAGATCGCATCCAGCTTGCCCTCGGCGCTGCCCACGAGGCAGGTGCCGGGGCAGTAGCCCGCCACGGCCCAGCCAATGCCGAAGATCGCACCCCCGGCCACGATGCCCCAGACATAGGCGGGTTTGACGGACATGTGTGCGAGGCCCCCCATATCCAGCAGGTAGATACCCAGGCTGCCGACGCCGATGGCGGTCATCATGAGTTTGATGATCCACATGTCCTTGAGCAACAGCGTGCCCAGGATGCGCCGGTAGCTCGTGGCACCGCCGAGGAAAAGGATGGTGCCGAAGGTGCAACCGATGAGAAAACCGATGAGCAGGGTATTCATCACGCTTTCCCCCGGTACAGGAACCTGGCCATGAGAATGGCGGCGGTGAACGTCACCACGCCGAAGATAAAGGAGCTGAGCGCGAGCTGGGAGATGCCGCTGATCATGTGACCGCTGGTGCAGCCCCCCGCCAGGCGAGCGCCAAACAGCAGCAGTACTCCACCGACGAAGCTGGCGCCATAGCGCTTGAGGCGCGAGGTGCCAAAGGCGGACCGCCACAGGCTCGGCATGGAGCCCTTGTCCTCGGCGGGTTGGCGCTTGCGCAGCAGGCGTGCGGTGACGCCGCCGCCGACGATCATGCCGAACACCAGCATCCAGCCGTAGCCGATACCCCAATCCCGGGGTATACCGTATTTGGCCAGGTAGGCGTTCCCTTCAGCGAACTCCGGGGCGACCTCGTGGGCCACCATGGCGTCCGTAACCACAAACTGCGAGGACACGCCCAGGGGCTTGACCAGCGCCGTGGCGATGATGAGGAGGAGGCCCAGGGATATGCCCGCTGCCTTCCAGGAAATGATGAAGTCGTTGTTCACGGTGCGGTCCTTTAGTGATTATCGTTGTGTTGGTGCTCCCAAATATTAGCAAATTAATATATTAAGTAAATTGAAGATTAATAGATGAGGAGATCTGCTGTGATGACACGGGTGAGAGAGGGGGCGGTGAGGGGCCTGGTTTTCGCCGTCGCACTGTGGGGGATCGCGCAGCCGGCTGCGGCGGAGGACCCGGTCCCGGAGCTTGTGCTGACGCGGGTGGATGAGTCGGTGTACTCCGCCATCGGCGCGCCAGCGGCGCCGTCCCTGGAAAACCGTGGTCACAACAACAACCTGTCGTTCATCATCACTGCGGACGGGGTGGTGGTGATCAACGGCGGTGACAACGCGCTGCTCGCCGAGGGGCTCCATCGGCAGATTCGTCGCCTGACGGAGCAGCCCGTGCGTTACCTGATCAATGAGAACGGCCAGGGCCATGCGTTCCTGGGCAACGCCTACTGGGCGCGCCAGGGCGTGACGATCCTGGCGCACCGCGACGCGGTCGCCGCAATCCGCGAGCATGGCGCCGGCTCCCTGGCGCGCATGCGTGAGCGCATGGGCGACCTCGCGGCGGGCACCGAGGTGCAGCTGCCCGATGTGGCCGTGGACGATTTCTACGCGCTGGAGCTCGGAGGTGAGCGCATTGAGCTGCGCCACTTCGGCGACGCTCACTCCCCCGGTGACCTGTCGGTCTGGCTTCCAGGGCGCGGAATCCTGATCGCGGGGGACATCGCCTTTCACGAGCGCCTGCTGGGGATCTTCCCCGATTCCGACGTCGAGGCCTGGATCGAATCCTTCGACCGCCTGGTGCAGCTGCAGCCGAACGTGGTGATACCCGGCCACGGGGGCCCGACCGATGTGGAGACGGTGCGCCGCTATACCCAGGGCTACCTGCAGTTCCTGAGCGGTGAGGTCGCGGCGATCCTCGAGGATGACGGTGACCTCACGGATGCCTACGCCATCGACCAGTCCGCCTATGCCCATCTGCATACCTTCGAGGAGATGGCGCAGAAGAACGCCGGGCGCCTCTACCGTCAGATGGAGGAAAAACTCTTTGAGTAGGGGCGGTCACCGGCGCAGGTAGCGCCGCCTCGCCGCCGTCAGACCCGCCTGCTCACCAGCTCCAGGACAGTTCCAGCTCCCACTGGCTCATGGTCAGTTCTACGAACTGCGTGGGGTCAAAGGTGTTCGGGCCGCTGATGGTCTTCTCCGGTGCATACATGACCGCGAGGCTGAGCTCGTTGTCGTTCCTGGTCTTGCGCGATACGCCGAAAGTGAGGTGCTGCTCGACCGTTGCGGGAGCGAGGATATTGACCACCACATCCTGCTGTTCGATGGGCTGCTCGCTGTAGTTGTAGCCAAAGCGATACGTGAAGGGGGAGTTCTCCGGAGTAAAGCGCCCGCCGACCTTGTAGGTGGTGACGTCGCTCCAGCCGAAGCCCGCGCCGTTGTTGCCGCCGAAGCAGTTCTCAATATTGCTGCCACCGGCGCCCGCCGTAGGGCAGTTGAATACCAGGCCCAGGGGATCTGCGATGGAGTCGATTTCACCGTACTGCGCGTGTTCGACATCAACGTGCAGCCTAAGGCGGGGCGTCGCCTGCCAGGACATGCCCACCCGGGTGACCGCGGGGATGTCGAACATTCCCTGCTGGGCAAACAGGTCGGCGTAGTCATCGAACTCCTCCATGTCCATGCGCGAATGGTAGGACAGGGCAAAGCTCATGCGCTCCGTGGCATCCCAGATAACACCGGCCTTGAGGCCGTATCCGATGGAGTAGTCCACGCCGTTGTTGCTGAGGTTTTCCGGCAGCTGGGTGCCGCCGCTCGCGGCGAAGGTCCGGGTGAAGCCGCCGAAGCTGGACACGCCCTCGATCTCGAAGGCCTGGATGGCGATGACCGGTGCGATGCCGAAGGCAAAGTCACCGCTTTTCCAGCTGTAGCCAAGTTCGAGAAAGGCCTGATTCAGGTTTACGCCGGTAGCGCCCGCGCCGAAGGTGCCGGGCAGGGTCATGACGGGGGCTGGTCCGGGGCCGTCGGGGTCGAAGGTCGCACTGCCGCCGTTGTAATCCGTGTTCATCCCGCCGCGGCCATAGAACAGGGCCGTGATGGCGCGATCGTTTTCCAGCGCCCAGCTCTTGCCGATATAGGGAATGGCGAAATACTCACTGCCGCTCTTCACGTGGTCGGCATTGACGGTGAACGCTCCAAACTGGCCGTTGATCTGGCTGTCCGTCGTGTTGTAGCTGCGC
>CAXBBA010000354.1:0-3395 GCA_963973805.1 uncultured Halieaceae bacterium
GGACGCATGCCCGGTCACATGAATGTGCTGCTGGCCGAAGCGGACGTGCCCTACGACCAGCTGCTGGAGATGGATGACATCAACCCGCGCATGGAAACCGTGGATGTCGCCATCGTGATCGGTGCCAACGACGTGGTGAACCCCGCGGCGCGCGAGAGCGAAGGCAGCCCGATCTACGGCATGCCGGTGATCAACGTCGACATGGCGCGCACGGTTTTCGTGCTCAAGCGCTCCATGGCCTCGGGCTTTGCCGGTATCGAGAACCCGCTGTTCTACAAAGAGAACACGCGCATGCTGTTCGGGGACGCGAAGGAGTCCATCGGCGGCCTGATCCGCGAGTTCAGCTGATCCGGGGCGGACCGCAAGTCCGCCTCTACCACCAGCGCCCCCCGGTGCCGCGCTCCTGCGGCGCTTGTGGGGGCGTCTTTGCATCGCTAGGCTAGGGTTTCCTTCGGTCAGCGGTGAGCAAGTCTCCATGACAACTGCCCAGCCTTCCCCTACGGACCCGAACCTTTCCGGGCTCCGCCCCCGACCCACAATCCCGTTCACCCCGGCAAAAGACCTGCAGGCCTATGCCGAGCAGTACGAAGCGGACGTACCCGAAGCACCCATGCTGGCCTCGCTGAGAGAGGACCACCGCCACATCGCCACGGTGCTTGCGCTGTTCTCGGATCATCTGAATGCCATCGAGCGCCGCGAGCTGGTCAATACCCATGTGATCTACGAAATCTTGGATTACATGGTCACCTGGCCGGATCGATTCCATCACCCCCGGGAGGATCTGATCTACGGCTACGCGGCCGACGTGGACCGGGGTCTCGCCGAAGATCGTCGGCTTCTCGAAAAGGACCACGATGCGATTGCCCGCGAGGGTCGGGAGCTCCTGGAGCTCATCGAGGGCTGGCGCGGCGGAGAGGCCAACGGTAGCGCCCTGGTAGAAAGAGGCCGCGCCTACGTGCAGCACCACTACGAGCACATGAGCATCGAAGAGCAGCAGGTGTTTCCGGCGATCGATGCGGTGCTGACCCGTGCCGACTGGCAGGAACTGGTGGCCGACGATCAGCTGCGGCCCGTGGGCGATCCGGTGTTCGGTCGGCGAGTACAGCGGGAGTTTCGCAACCTGGCACGGAAGCTCCGGCGCCGCCTGCGCCGTGGTGTGGAGCGCCAGGCGGTGGCCGAGTGGGTGGGTATGGAATCCGTGTTCGAAGCCTATGAAGTGATGAGCATGGCTTTCCAGAGCAGTCGCGCCGTGACGCGGGACCAGGTATTGACCGGCCTGCGGGAGGCGGCCTATATCACCCTGGATTCTCCCCTGCGCGCGCCTTTTCTGTGTGCCGCCAACAACGCACGCCTGACCCTGGCCTGGGCGGATGAGCTTCGCGGCATCTACCGCGATGCGGGGGAGGACCTCCTGCGCGTGGACCGGGAGCGGCGCGATCGCCTGCGGCTGCTGAAGCGCGCCGATCGGCCCTGAGGCTTGCCGTTAGCTGCGCCCGGGCCGATTCCTCGGTGCAGGACCTGGTCGACTGTGAACGGTGTCACAGATTTCTCGCCCCATCGGCCCCGAGGGAGTCTCAGCGGAGAAAGTGCTATCGGCAGGCTGACAATTTTTTATAATGAATTTCCAAAAACGTTGATTACGGAGTGGATCGGATGCTGGAGTTTTTCTCCGCAAGCGGTCGCATTGTCAATCCGGAGCGGGCCATTCTGGCATGCTTGGAGGGCGCCCTCGGGTCCGATGGGGGTGCCGACCTCATTATCATCAACGCTTCCATTGGCCATGATCTGCGCAGCCTGAGCACGCAGGTGCGTCGCCAGCTACCCCATGCCCGCGTCGTCGCCGGGTCCTGCGCCGGTATCGTGGGCCGCGAGGGTGTCAGCGAGTCCATGAAGGACGTCGCCATGATGGCGGTGCGCGGAGACGATTTCGTCCTCGGCCATGTCGTCGATATCAACGGCAGCAATTCCCGGGAGCAGGCCCGGGAGCTGGCAGCGCAGCTGCGGCATCAAAGCGACGATATCAACATGGTGTACCTCATCGCGTCGGGCATCGATATCGCAAACGACGAAGTCATTGCAGGTTTTGAGGAAGCGCTTGGCGCCGGTGTCACGCTGTTCGGTGCCACGACTTCGGACAATATGCGCGGAATCACTTCCTGCCAGGCCCTGGATGGCGAACTGTTTCAGCATTCAGCGATAGCCATCGGCTTCTGCGACCCGACACTGCGTGTGGTGACGCAGGCCTCCCACGGATTTGTCGCCTCCGGCGAGCCCATGACGGTAACGGCGGTGCGCGGGAATCGTATTGTGGAGCTGGACGGAAAACCGGCCTGGCCCACCTACCTGGAACACATGGGGCTGGAGCCTGGTTCCCAAATCGTCGATACCATACCCATCGGTGCCCTGGCCGAGGCGCTTTCCCCGGACGATGCTCTGGTCTACGGCAATGATCACATCCTGCGGGTCGTAACTCACAAGGAAGGCGATGGTTCCCTCGTGTACCCCGCGCTGCCCCGCGAGGGCATGCAGCTGTGGTTGACGGAGCGCGACGAGGAGCGAATCTTCGATGACCTCGACCGCCTTGTGGCCACGATGGGCGAAGAGGCGTCGGGGCAGCTACCCGTGGCGGTATTTCAGGCGGACTGCCTCGCCCGCGGTCGGCGTTTGTTCGATCGCGTGATCAAGGAGGAGCTGGTGCAGCTCATGCAGCATCCCTTCAGCGACGAGCAGGGTCCACCCCCCTGGCTGGGCATCTACGGCTTTGGTGAATATGCGCGCCTGAATGGCCGTAACACCTACCACAATTACACGACGGCGCTGGCAGCACTCTATCGGTGCCCACCGGCGGGCGAGGCAAGGCCATGACGTCCCGCGGCAAAGTCATCCACTACCCGCTGCTTCAGCAGCGTCTCATCGATACGCGGCACAAGCTGGATCGAGAGGTGGAGCAGTTGCATCGCATGCATGCGTTCTACCGCCGCGCCCTGCTCGTCTCGTCCCGCAGCGGACTGACGAGCTATATCGCCGAGTCCCTGGTGGACGTCTTCGAGTTTGAATTCGGCGTCTGCTGGCGCCTGGATGGGGAGGGCGAGCCAACCGGCGTGCCGGGTGTATTTGGCTGTACGCCTCCTCCGATGAGCCTGGTCTACGCGGCGCGCTATCTCATGGAACGCTTCGGGAGCAGTACGGCCATGGAATCCCTCGGAGGGGATGAGCTGGCCAGCCTGAACGCCCTGTTGCCCGTGGTCGAGGCGGACCTCGCGATCTGCCGGGACCTGCGGGATGCCCCCATCGCGCTCATCCTCGGGGGCACCTCCCCGGAGGGCGAGGAAATCTATGGTCGCCAGGGGCGGGGCGTGGCCGAACCCTTTACGCTCTTTGCCAGCCAGGTGGGG
>CAXBBA010000355.1:0-3390 GCA_963973805.1 uncultured Halieaceae bacterium
CGATCGACTCGCCCGCCGTGATCTCCACCACCCGGTCCACCAGCAGGAATGGGTAGCGGTGCGGGAGATGGGTCCGAATAGCTTCTATGTCCATCAGCTTGGTGGTGCTGTTGTTGTCGGTCACCGATCCCCCTCGGCTTCTGCGTCCGTCGCATTATTCAGTTGGCGTTCCAGGGCGCCAAGGCGTCGATGCAATGCATCCAGCTGCGTAAACCGGACCGCATTGCGTTTCCAGCTGGTCACCGGCTCCAGCGCCGTTCCCGAGCCGTAGCTGCCGGGTTTACGCACCGATCCGTTGACTCTCGCCTGCCCCATAAAGTGCGTATTGTCGCAAATCTCCAGATGCCCCGATACACCAGCCTGCCCCGCGAAGGAACAGTCGGCACCGATGTGAGTGCTACCGGCGATACCGACGCAGCCGGCGATAGCGGTGCGATCACCAATCGAGCAGTTGTGTCCAATATGCACCTGATTATCGATGATCACGTCGTTGCCGATTACCGTGTCGTCGATAGCTCCGCGATCCACGGTGCTACTGGCACCGATCTCGACGCGATCGCCGATGCGCACGCCTCCGATCTGGTGGATCTTCTCCCAGCCGTCAGCCTTGCGGGCAAATCCGAAACCATCGGACCCAATCACCGTCGCGCCATGGACGATGCAGTCGGAGCCGAGCGTTACACCGTGGTAAAGCACCACATTCGCTTCGAGGCGGGTGCGATCACCGAGCCGTGTACCGGCGCCGACAAAGGCTCCGGCGCCCACCACCACCTGATCCCCCAGCACCGCCCCCGCCTCGATGCAGGCGTGGGGGGCAACGGAGACACCGGCCCCGAGCACCGCGGTCTCATGCACCACCGCGGTGGGATGAACACCTGCCTCGGTCCCGGGGCGGGGATCAAAGAGCCGTGTTGCGCGGGCATAGGCCAGGTAGGGGTCCAGGACACAGAGAACGGGAACCGGTGATTGATCGGCCCACTCCTCTTTCACCAACACACAGGCCGCGCCCGTGGCTGCGAGAGCGCGCAGATATTTCCGGTCGGCAATAAAGCTGAGATCCCCAGTCGCCGCGCGCTCCAGAGGCGCGAGTCCCGTCAGGACCGTCGCCGCATCCGCTGCCCCGAGAGGCACGTCAAGATACGCGGCCAGCTCTCCCAGGGTGATCACGGTGCCCTACTACTTGGCAGTGAGCTGGTTGAGCTTGTCCGTCACCTTCGCGGTGATGCTGTAACCCGGGTCCGCGTGGATCACGGAGGTGCGCTGCAGCAGCAGGCCAATTCCTTCCGTCGCGATGAGTTCGCGCAGGGTTTCCTGCACCATGGGGGTCATCTCCTGCAGGAGCGCCTGGCCTGTGGCCTGCTCCGCCTGTTGCAGCTTGCCCGCCACGTGTTCGAGGTCCGCCTGCTTGCTGGCGAGGCGACGACGCGCCGCCTGCTGCTGCTCCTGGCTCATCACGGCCGAATCCTTCTGGAAGTCACGCACCAGCTCGTCCAGCTCTTCCTTCAGGCGATCGAACTCCGCCTTGTCGGACTGGTAGCCTTCTTCATTGCGCACTTCCGCCAGGCGGGACTGCGCCACGTCGGATTGGAGGATCGCTTCCTGCAGGTTGACCACGGCAATCTTGCCCTGGGCAAGAACAGAGAGCGGTGCAAGGGCCAGCACCAGGGCGGCCAGCGTCTTCTTGCCAATAAACGTCATCACAAATACTCCTTGGGAAAAATCAGAAAGTCTGGCCGAGGGTGAACTGGAAGACCTCTTCCCGGTCCTCGTCGCTCGCGTTGAGGGGCTTGGCCAGACTGAAGGTAAGGGGCCCGAAGCCACTGAGCCAGGTCACACCGACGCCTGCGGAGTACCGCAGTTCGTTGGCGTCAATATCAAAACAGTTGGGCTGGGTTTCGCCGCAGCGGGTCTGGAACACGTTACCCACATCGATGAAGAACGCGGAGCGGACACGGCTGCGATCCTTGAGGAACGGCAGGGGGAACAGGAGCTCCGCACTGCCTTCGACCAGCACGTTACCGCCAAAGGGTGCCGCTCGGCGACTCTGCTCATAGGTCTGGTAGGTGAGCTTGCCCGTGTCCGGGTCCAGTACGTATCCGAACTCGGTGCCGTCGGGACCGCCGATTTCCGTCGCATTGCCGTCTTCGTCAATCTCGGTGCGGGGTTGTCCGACATCGTAGACACTCGGCGGCGTACTCCGGGGACCCAGCGTATTGGCCTCGAAGCCCCGCACGGAGCCGAAGCCTCCCGCGAAGAAATGCTCGTAGAACGGCAATTCCGTCGCCTGACCGTAGCCGTCGCCGTAACCCAGTTCGCCGCGGAAATGCATGATCCAGTTGTTGGTGATCGGGTAGAACACCTCGCCCCGATAGGTGAGCTTGTAAAACTCGAGATCCGAGCCGGGCATGGCAATTTCGAGAGCCACGGACTGGGCGGCGCCCCGCGTCGCCATCTGACCGCGGTTCAGCGTCGAAGAGCTCCAGCTGCTCGTGATGGTCCAGTTGAGATATTCGTCGCCGTTTTCATCCAGGAAACCCAGCTCCGGTGGAATCGTCAACGCACTGAAGGGCAGGTCTTCGATGGGACGGTACACCTCTTCCGCCGCATAGGTGCCGTCCGATTGCAGCGTGGATTCGTAGTAGCCGTCCACACCGTCAATCAGGCGGGGACTGGCCTTGATCTCCTGAACCGCGAAACGTCCTGCGGTGATTTCCGTTTTCGGTACGCCAAAGCCGAAACCGAGGCGGGCCGTTTCCTTGATCGGATAGCCAAAGTTGATCGCGCCGCCCCAGGTGTCGGTGGTATAGCTGGCCACGTTCACTTCAGCGAGGTCCGTGGAACGGAAGAAGATATTGAAACCCCGGCTTACGCCGTCTTCCGTGAAGTAGGGATTGGTGTAGCTGAAGTTGTACAGGTCCTGGTACGACGAGGACGACAGGTTGATGCCCACGCGCTTGCCCGTACCCAGGAAGTTGTTCTGCTGCAGGTTCAGGCTCAGGATCAGCCCCGCCTGCTGGGCATAACCCAGGCTGGCGCCGATGCTGCCCGAGGTCTGCTCCTCGACGGTGAACTCCACATCGATGAGGTCGTCATGGCCGGGCACCTCGGGAGTTTCGACTTCCGCCTTGCTGAAGTATCCCAGGCGCTGCAGGCGGACCCGGGACTGCTCAATCGCCGCAGCCGAGGCGGGAGCACTCTCCATCTGGCGCATCTCGCGGCGCAGTACATCGTCGGCGGTGCGCGTGTTGCCCTTGAAGTTGATGCGTCGCACATAGGTGCGTTTGCCGGGATCGACAAAGAATTTCAACGCTACGGTGTTGTCTTCCTCATTGATCTCGGGAATCCCCGTCACCTTGGCGAAGTTGTAACCCTCGTTGCCGAGGCGGCGGG
>CAXBBA010000356.1:0-3352 GCA_963973805.1 uncultured Halieaceae bacterium
TCACCGTCCACTACGCGGGGCTTGTACTTGAACTTCTCTGCCGCTTTCACGGACGCGCGCTCAAATACGCCCGAGGGCGAGCAGTCCACAGCCTGGGGATCGCGAATGGATCCACTCTTCGTCACCGTGTACTCCACGATGCAGTAACCCGTGATTCCCCGGGTCTGGGCACGACGGGGGTAGATCGGCGCGACCTTCACAATCGGCAGGTACTCACCGTCACCGGAGGACATGCCGGAGCTACTGATCGCCACGTCCACGCTCGCTGCGGGAGCCATGTTCGCCACATCCAGATCCGTATCGAAATCGAGCTGCAGGGGCTCAAGCTCCGGCGGTGGTTCTTCCGGATCCTCAACCTTCTCGGGCTTGACCTCTTTCGTGTTGACGTCGATCTCACGATCCGGCGTCACGATGTCAGCGATCTTCCGCGACTTGATCTCTTCCTGGGTGTATTCCTTGTCAATAAGACTCTGCATGACCCAGAACAACCCAAAGGCGACGGGGATGGCTACCAGAGCCCCGATAAACGCCCGAACAATGCTATTTCCCATTTTTCCGGCCCTCGGTCTTACTCGTCATCCGTAGAGATACAGGGTGGCGCCGTCAGCAGGGGGCGAACCGCATCGTACAGCTCCTCCACTACATAGGCGGGCGTGTCCTGATCCACCTGAATCACCAGGTTTGCCTGCGGTGCCTCTTTCTTGGCCACTTCGACCATGCGGGCAGCCCGCTCCATAGGCACCTTGTTCTTGTTGTAGTAGATGTCACCGCGACCATCAACTGCAAAAATGATCGTGCCGCGTTCACAGGCTTCCGTCGTGCTGGCCTGGGGCTTGAACAACTCCACCCCGGGCTCCTTCACGAAGGAAGACGTCACGATGAAGAAGATGAGCATGATGAACACCACGTCCAGCATGGGCGTCAGGTCAATCTTACCCGCCTCGTCATCCGCGGCTTTTCTTGCTGCGTTCTCGCGAAAGCTCATATCAGTTCTGCTCCCCCGAAGCCCAGTTGACGGTACCCGCTCCCGCTTCGCGGGCTGCGTCCGCAACATCCACTACGCTGTTGGCCGTAGCGCCCTTGTCCACCTTGATGCTTACCGGTGCTTCGGGGTCGGCGGCCAGGAGCCGCTGAATGTTTGCTCGAACGGCACGGGCGTCTACCCGGCGATTTTCCATCCATATCTGGTCGTCAGAATGAATCTGCACGAGGATGCTGGTGGAGTCAGAGTCCGGCGGATTGTTGTTGGCATCGGGGCGATTCACCTCGATACCGGCCTCTTTGATAAAGGAGGCCACGACGATGAAGAAGATGAGCATGATGAACACCACGTCGAGCATCGGCGTGAGGTCAATCTCCGCTCCTTCATCTACCTGTTCTTTAACAAGTCTGCGCATGTAATCAGTACTCGGTAGCCCGGATCAGTGATCCGAGGTCAGCTGGTCTTGGAGCAGTTCCTGCTCGCGATCAGCGACTCGCTGCAAATAGGTGTTGGCAAACAGTCCGGAAAGCGCTGCCACCATGCCCGCCATCGTGGGGATCGTGGCGCGCTCGACGCCACCGGCCATGGACTTGGCGTCGCCACCACCGGTGACCGCCATCACGTTGAACACCTCGATCATCCCCGTCACCGTGCCCAGCAGCCCCAGCAGGGGGCACAGGGCCACTAACGTGGTAATCACGGGCAGGTTGGCCTGGATGTCCTCGCGGCTCACGGAGAGCAGGCGCTGACGCACCTGCTTGGCGTTCCAGGACTTGCGCTCCGAGCGCCCTTCCCAGGAGCTGATTACACCGTACACCTCTTTGCGCCACACAAAGGTGAAGAACCACAGGCGCTCAAAGATCAGGGTCCACATGACGAAGACCAGAATTGCGATGAGCCAGAGTACATTCCCGCCTTTGTCCATAAAGGCGAGAATGGTTTCGAGGAAGCCTCCCATGATCGGTCCCCCGCTCAGCCGCGACCGGCTTCGGAATGCTCGGCAACGATGCCCGTAGCCTGCTCATTCAGCACGTGGATGATGCGCTGGGCGCGACCATTAACCAGCGTGTGGAGCAGAACCGTCGGGATCGCAACCAGCAGACCCAGTACCGTCGTGATCAGAGCGCTGGAGATACCGCCGGCCATGGCCTTGGGATCGCCGGCACCGAAGATCGTGATGGCCTGGAAGGTGATGATCATACCGGTCACCGTACCCAGCAGACCCATGAGCGGTGCTACGGCAGCGATGATCTTCAGCAACGTAAGACCGGATTCGAGCTTCGGCGTTTCACGCATAACCGCTTCGGACATCTTCAGCTCGAGGGTTTCGAGATCCATGCTCGGGTTGTCTTCGTGGATCTTCAGGACGCGACCCAGGGGGTTGTTGTCCATGGCCTTGTCAGACTTGAGCTGCTTGCTGACCTTGGCGCCGACACCGGTGAGAACCAGCGTGCGGAAGATCGCGAGCAGAAGGGCAAAGATACCAACGGCGGTGATGGCGTAGCCAACATAGCCGCCCTGGTGCCAGCGCTCTTCGAGCGTGGGGCTGTCGATGATCGCCGCCAGGAAGGAGCCGCCGGTGGGACCCGTGGGGTCAATACCGAACTGCTGCATGCCGCTGGTTGCGTTCGCCAGGTTCTTCGCCCAACCCGTGTAGGTGCCGGAGGGCTGACGGGGCAATACACTCAGGTTATCGTTGGCGTAGGCCAGGTAGTTGCCTTCCGTGTCGATCACGTTGAAGGCACCGACACGAACCACGTCGCGCTGCTCGCGCTCGCCGCTGGCAGTTGCTACTTCCGTCGTGAAGGAAACGACGTTGCCGGTCTCGGCAATCTCACGCAGCATCTCGTACCAGACGCGCTCGATCTCCTCGATGCTCGGCAGACGATCCGAGGTGCTCATCTTGTCGATCAGCTCCTGCAGGAACTCGCCACGGTTCGGGTACTGCGCCGACACCAGGGACACGTCCAGATTGGACTTGAGGTCGCCGGAAGCCGCCGTGAGGTGACCAAACAGTTCCGTCAGGGCACCGAGGCGCTCCTTCAGCTGTTCCTGCTTGTCAGCCACCAGCAGTTCGTTGGCTTCAAAGGTATCTTCGAGCTGGGCAGAGCGACGCTCTTCGCGAGTGCGCTCGGCTTCCGCTTCGTTCAGCATGCGCTGCTGGTCATTCTTGGCGGCGGCGAAGCGCGCTTCACGCTGACGGTTCTCCGACGCTTCCGAGACCTGACCCTGCTTTACAAAGTTCAGCAGCTCTTCAAGGCTGGCCGCTGCTTCAGCGCGCGGGTCCGGGGCCGGAGCCGCGGCTGCCGCTGCATCGTCCTGAGCATTGGCGGCGCTCGACATCGCCACCGTGCCGCCCAGGATCATGCC
>CAXBBA010000357.1:0-3352 GCA_963973805.1 uncultured Halieaceae bacterium
GGTGCGGCCCCGCATGGCGAGCGTGCCAGGCGTATCCGAGATCGCCATCTGGGGCGGCTCCCGTCGACAGATTCAGATCATGATCGACCCGTCCCGCCTGGCTCAGCGCAGCCTGACGCTGCCGGGAGTGCGGACGGCGATTCGCAGCCGTAATCGCGACCGCTCCGGCGGGGATGTGGAGGACGGCAAGCGTCAGTATCTGCTGCGTACCGTCGGTCGCTTCGAGGACCTGGATGAGCTTCGGGAGCTGATTCTGGCCCGCCGAGGCGATCAGATCGTCCGTCTCAAGGATGTCGCGACGGTGAGCCTGGATCACTACGAGACACGATCCGAGGCGAGCTACAACGGCAGCCCCCATATCATGATGGCGGTGCGCCGCGAGGCGGGGTCCAATGTCATCGCCATCAAGGACCAGATGCTGGAGGTGGTCGCGGACCTGAATACCCGGGAGCTTGCCCCGGCGGGACTGCAGATGTCCCTGATGTCCGATGACGTGCGTTACGTGCAGGAGTCCATCGCCAACGTCTGGCAGAACCTGGCGCTGGGGGCGGCCCTGGCCACCCTGATCATGTTCCTGTTTCTGCGTTCGCTGCCCGCGACCGCGATCGGTGTGCTGGGGATCCCCATCTGCGTCATCGTTGCGTTTCTGGGCTTGCTGCTGGCGGGGCGAACCATCAACGTCATTTCCCTCGCCGGCGTGGCCTTCGCGCTGGGCATGACGCTGGACAACAGCATTGTCGTGCTGGAGAACATCGAGCTGAAGCGACGCCAGGGGCTGGCGGCGTATCGGGCGGCGGTAGAGGGGGTGCGGGAGGTCTGGCCGGCGGTGTTTGCGTCGACGATGACGACGGTGCTGGTGTTTCTGCCCGTGGCGTTCGTGGCCCAGGAGGCGGGGCAGCTGTACTCCGATGTGGCCGTTGCCGTTTCCGCTGCAATCCTCGCCTCCATGCTGGTGGCGGTGACCCTGATCCCCACGGCGGCGGCGCGTCTGGATCTGTCGGGCGGTGATGCATCCCGGGCCAGCGCAGGGAATGGCCCCATCGGCTGGGCCCTTGCGTTGCTGCAAACCCGACGGCGACGCCTGGGCACCGTGGCGGTCGCCGTGGCCACCAGCACCGCCGTTATTCTGCTGCTCACCCCCGCTGCCGAGTATCTTCCCGAGGGAGAGGAGCCCAAGGTGTTCGCAAACATGAGTGCGCCACCGGGCTACAACCTCAACACCATGCGCGAGATCGCTGCACAGGTGGAGGAGCGGCTGCAGCCGGCGGTCCGGGCGGGAGAGGGCGGGGACCCGGCGGATGCCCTGCCCCTGCCGCCGGTCAAGTACGCGAGCATGTCCGTTGATGCAGGGGGGCTGAGGGTGATATCCGAGCCCCTGGAGTCCCGGGACATCGAAGCCCTGATGGACGCGCTGACGGCGGTGTTTCGGGAGTTCCCGGGTATGCGCGCCTTCGCGGCTCGCGGCTCCATCATCTCCAGCAATGATGGCGGCAGCCGGAGCATCAATCTGGATGTGTCCGGTCCGGATCTGGATTCGATCTATCGCGTGGCCCAACTGCTCGAAGCGCGCGCGGCCCAGGTGCTGGGGAATCCCCGCATCCAGAGTCAGCCCTCGGCGCTGAGCCTGGCTCAGCCATTGATTCAGCTGCGCCCGGACTGGGAGCGGGCGGCGTCCATTGGCCTGTCTGCGGAGGACCTGGGTTATACCGTGGCGGCGTTGACTGACGGAGCCTACGTCGACGAGTTTTTCCTCGGCGATGACAAGATCGACATGTACCTGTATCGCGCGAGCAGTCGCGATCTGGTGCTGGACCGCCTGGGCCAGCTGCCGATCTACACACCGACGGGGTCCGTGATCTCCCTCGGTAGCCTGGTGACGCTGGAGGAAACCGTTGATACCAGTGCGATCCGCCGCGTGGGCGGGCGCCGGACCGTGACGCTGAATGTCGTCCCGCCCCGGTCCATTGCCCTGGAAACCGGTGTGGCCATTGTTCGCGAGGACGTTGTTGCCTTCTTGCGGGATCGGGGAGAGATTCCCCAGAGCGTGGCGGTCAGCATCACCGGCGCGGCGGATCAGCTCGACGCGACGCGCGAGTCTCTGGTCGGCAATTATCTGGTGGCGCTCTTCATCATCTATCTGCTGATGGTGGCGATCTTCAATCACTGGGGCTACCCCCTGCTCATCCTCACCACGATACCGGTCGGTGTTGCGGGGGGGATCGTGGGCCTGGTGCTGCTCAACGCGGTGGGGGCGCATGATATCGATGCTGGGATTCCTGATTCTCATGGGCACGGTCGTCAACAACCCCATTCTCGTCGTGCACAAGGCGCTGCAGAATGCCCAGGCCGGCCTGGAGCCCCGTGCGGCGGTGAGCGAAGCCCTGCGTACGCGGTTGCGCCCCATTGCCATGTCGACCCTGACCACGCTGTTCGGGCTGGCGCCGCTGGTGTTTATTCCCGGCGCCGGTACGGAGCTCTACCGTGGCGTGGGTGCCATCGTCATGTTCGGCATCCTCGGCTCGATGCTGGTAACGCTGACCATGTTGCCCGCGCTGACCGTGACGGTGCTGCAAATGCAGAAGAAGCCACAGCTGCCCTCGTCCTGACCGGCGCCGCTCCCGGCCCCGCTACAGATTCCCGGCCCCGTCGAGTCCTCAGACGGCCGGGGGGCTATCGCTGGCCCGGCGGGGGGTGGGGCCGCTAAACTCACCGCTATGGCCATACCTACCTACGATCAAATCTATGCCCGCGCCTGTGAGCGCAAGGGCAGCAAAAAAGCCGTGGAAGCCCTGTTGCCCGGGGCAGCGAGCAAGCGCCGGCTCAGGAGCCTGGGTGCCGATCGCTATCTGGCGGAGTTCACGCGCAAGGTGTTCCAGTCCGGCTTTGTCTGGCGTGTTGTCGACCAGAAATGGGACAGCTTCGAGGAGGTGTTTTGGGGCTTCGACGTGGAGCGGCTGCTCATGATGCCCGATGAGATGCTGGAGCGAAAAGCCCAGGACCCCGCGATCATCCGCAATTTTTCCAAGGTGAAAACGGTGCGGGACAACGCGGCAATGATCGCCGCTACGGAGCGTCGCCAAGGCAAGGCGTTTGGGGCGTTTGTTGCTAACTGGCCCGCAGAAGAGATCGTGGACCTGTGGCTGTATCTCAAGAAAGAGGGAAGCCGCCTGGGAGGAAATACCGGGCCCTACGCGCTGCGGGCCCTCGGGGTGGATACGTTTCTCCTGACGCAGGATGTGGAAGGCTTTCTGCGCAACCACGGCATCGTGGATTCAGGTATCGGCAGTCGCCGGGCATTGAATGCGGCCCAGGCCTTCTTCAATGGCCTGCGGGAGCAGTCCGGGCGTTCGTT
>CAXBBA010000358.1:0-3332 GCA_963973805.1 uncultured Halieaceae bacterium
GGCGGGGCGGGGCATTCACGTGGACGGCGTCAGCCATGTCGTGAACTACAACCTGCCGGAAGATCCCGAGGACTATGTGCACCGCATCGGTCGCACGGGGCGTGCCGGTGCCTCCGGTACCTCCATCAGCTTCGCCAGCGAAGACGATGCCTTTCTGCTGCCCGATCTCGAAGCGCTGCTGGGCGAGCCCGTGCGCTGCGAGCACCCCCCCGCGGAGTTGCTGGGGAGCTGAGGCACGGTGGTCCCCGGAACACCGGGGAGACCCGTCCTCCTTATGCGGGAACGCCCCGGGGGCCCTTCAGGGGGCTCCGTCGCAGGTGGCGGGGTCGCAATGCACGTTCGCCACATCCTCGCCGCTGAGCAGTTGCTGCACCCAGTCCACGGCGCGAACACCGCCGGACTCCCGCGTGTAGAGCTCATCGAAGCGCAGAAGCGTATGGAATTTCCCCGGGGCGACGTAGCTGCGCAGTGCGGGGATCGTTTTGCGCAGGTCCCCAAGATTCGCATCCAGGCCCGGTAGCAGCGGCCCGGGGCTGCCCAGCAGCATCATGAACTGTTCCTGAACGCCATCGAAGGCGTTGTCGTAGGTGTGAAAGCGCAACGCCGGGGCCGCTTCCGCGGCCAGGCGGTACAGGTCCAGGAGTTGCAGCGTGTCCGCTCTCACTTCCCTTGTATCGAGCACGGCCGGTAATGCGGGCACGGTGCCCCACTGGTTCCAGAGGTCCACGGGGGGCGGGGTGCGATAGCCGGCGCCGCCACCGCCTAGCTGGAGTACCTGGGCGTTGGGGTAGCGATCGGCGATCACCGCCGCGTACACGGGCGAGGCGATGGCGCCTGCGCTGCCGCCGGCGACGAGGATCTTGCCGGGCGTCGGCAGGGTCTCCACCACGTAGTCGATGACCGCGTCGGCATTGACCCGGCCATCGTGATGCACGGTGAACGCGGGGTCGCTCTTCCGGTCATAGATGGCGCTGTGGTGGCCGAGGTGCACGTCACCGGTGCAATAGCTCACAAACACCTGGGACCAGTCCCGAAAGGGGTTCTCGGGGTTATCCAGGGCAAAGGCGCCATCGTACTCCCGGGGATCATTGCCGCTGCCTGCTCCTGACGTCACGCGGTAGGTGGGTTTGCCCTGGGGGTCACAGGTCGCGCTGTTCCAGCAGGCGCCACCGCCATTGAAAAATATCAGCAGGCGTTCCGGATCGGCGCTGCGCACATGGAAGCGGTAGGGACTGCCGTCGGAGCAGCGGGTCTCGCCTCCCGCTGTGATCGTTTCCCAGGGGTCGCTGCCGGATGCGGTAGCGCGGCCGCCGGGGATTGCCGCCAGGGCTGCGCTGAGCACCACGCTCCCGATATAAAGCATTGAACGATGCGCGGGGCGGCGCAGGGCGGAGTCGCTCGGGTCCCTGAGGGAGCGTTGGCAATCGGGGTACGACATATTCCTTGTCCGTGGCATTGGGATCGGACCGGGAGATTAGCGAAACAAGCGCCCAAAGCCCAGAACGGGGCCAGCGATGGCCTCGCCGCGTGCTATCCCGGGTGAGCTAGCGCAACTCTTCCACATACAGGATCGTCGCTCCCACCACCGCGGCGGGCACCACGAAGAAATTGACGATGGGAATGCCTGCGCAGGCGGCGACCAGTCCGCCGAAGCCAAGGCTCGACAGGCGCTGCCCGGCCACCGCAATGCGCACATCGCGAAAGCTGAGCTGGTGGTTGTCCATGGGGTAGTCCACAAACTGCAGGCTCATCATCCACGCGCCGAGGAGGAACCAGAGGAACGGCGCCAGGAAGTTGACCGCGGGAATAAAGCTCAAGATCAGCACAAACAGCGCCATGGGCAGGTAGTAAACGAGCTTGGCGAGTTCGCGAAAGATGCCCCGGGGTACGCTCATCAGCGCGGGGCCGAGGCCCTCCAGTCCCTGAACCTCCCGCCCCGTGATCAGTTCTTCCGCCTTTTCCGCCAGCAGGGCATTGAAGGGCGAGGCAATGAGCAGGGCCACCGCGGTGAACAGGTAGCCCGTGACCAGCGCCAGGGCGATGCCGATCAGGGGCCACAGAATCCACTCGAGGAAACCGAGCCATTCCGGCAGCCAGGCGATCCAGCCATTGATCCAGGCGATGAGGTTTGTCAGTCCCCAGCCAATGAGGGAGCCGAAGATCAGGATGTTCACAACCAGGGGTACGATCACGAAGGGGCGCAGCTTGGGATGCCGGAGCATTTTGGCGCCGCGTACGAGGCAGCCGGCACCGTAGACGGGGTCGCCTTCCACTATAATCACCAATCTGTGAGTCTGTTTGCGCCCTAGTGTATCGCGGGTCCCGGGGGATGCAGGAGCCGGATGCCTTTTTTCGCGATGAAACGCCCGGCGATTGCGGTGGTCAGACAGCTTGAGGCCGCGAGAAACGTTTTTCGTTGCCAGCGAATGCCGGGGGATCCCGTCGGCGCCAACAGGGAGTGAATGCGATGTCCAATCACGAAGACGAATTTCTCCAGGAGATGGCCGACGTTAAACCCATGGCCAGGGAGCAGCGCGTGCGCCTTCAGAAGGACAGCGGGCGGGACGTGGCGCTGGGCCTTCGGCGCGAGGCGGCGGTGGAGCACCGGGACCGGGATGGCAACCCCCTGGCGGACGAGGATGTGGCGCCCCTGGACCCGTGGTATGTGCTGGATTTCAAGCGCCCGGGGATCCAGAACGGTGTCTTCCGCAAGCTCAAGCAGGGCCGTTACGAACCCGAGGCGCGCCTGGATCTGCACCGCATGTCAGTGCGCCGGGCGCGCGCCGAGATTTTCGACTTTGTACACGAGTGCCACACGCTGGGCCTGCGCACCGTGCTAATCGTCCACGGCAAGGGCGAGCGCTCAGCGGACCGCGAGGCCGTGGGCATACTCAAGGGTTTTGTGAACTGCTGGCTCCAGGAGCTGGAGCCCGTGCAGGCGTTTCACAGCGCCCAGCCCGCCCAGGGCGGCACCGGCGCCGTGTATGTGCTGCTCGCGAAAAGCGCAGAGAAGAAGCGGGAAAATCGCGAGCGCTTCATGCGCGGTCGCGTGCCCTACGAGCAGAACTGAGGGGAATCAGGCCGCGCTGGCGGTCTCGAGGATCTGTGCGTAGCCCGCGCCGTAGCGATGCTCCGCCAGCAGTTTGACCAGCGGACGGCCATCGGGGCCCGCCGCATTGATGTCGCGCCCCGCCGCAATGAACAACGGAACGAAGCGTTCGAAGTCCGCCTCGCGCATGCTCTGGTAGGCGCGCAGCAGAATCGCGTAGTCGCTGTTGTCCGGATCACCGGGGCGAGGCTGCAGAAAGCTCGCCACGCGCTCGTCGTCCCAC
>CAXBBA010000359.1:0-3327 GCA_963973805.1 uncultured Halieaceae bacterium
AGGTCATCGTTACGGCAACCAAGCGGGAGGCCTCAGCCCAGGATCTGCCGTTCTCCATCAACGCGCAGACCGCTGAAGACATCCAGCGCAACAACGTATTCAATCTGGAAGACCTGTCGCGGAACGTCGCCGGTCTCGCCATCCAGAACCTCGGTCCGGGGCAGAGCCAGGTGTCCATCCGCGGTGTGTCGGCGGGCCAGATCGTTCGCGATCAGCCCGGCGTAAAAGAGCAGGTCGGGGTGTACCTGGACGAGACGGTCATCTCCCTGTCGCTGTTCACGCCCGACCTCGACCTGTATGACCTGCAGCGTGTCGAGACGCTGCGCGGCCCCCAGGGCACGCTCTTCGGTTCTGGCTCTGTCGGGGGCACGATCCGTTTCATCACCCAACAGCCCGACCTGAATGAGTTCAGTGGATCCCTCGAAGCCAACGCCAACACGCTGACGGACGGCGACAGCGGTGGTCACCTGAAGGGCCACATCAATGTGCCGATCTCCGATACGCTGGCCATGCGCGCCGTTGCCTATGGCACCGAGTATGCTGGCTGGATTGACGCACTGGGTGAGAACAACTCCCTGCAACGCGACGTGAACACGGGGAATCGCTACGGGGGTCGCGTGGCATTCACCTGGGCGCCGACGGACAACCTGACCATCACGCCGCGCGTGGTGTACCAGGAGATCGAGGCAGACGGTTTCAACCGCCAGGAAGAGTTCAACCTGTTCGCCAACCCCTACACCACGACGCGCCCGGCGGTCGACCTGGGAGAGCGCCAGCAGTACCTGCGCCTGCGGGAGGAGTTCACGGACGAGACGCTCATCGCCGACATGGTGATCAACTGGGATATCGGCGATGCGGTGCTGACTTACGCCGGTAGCTACACGGACCGCGAGATTCTCGTGTCCCGGGACGCTACGGCGCTCTCCGGTTCCGTGTCCATCGACCTGGGCTTCCCCGAGTCCTCGGTCCTGCTGCCTTCGAATCTGCGCGATACCACGACTCTTGAGCAGTACACTCACGAGTTCCGAGTGGCGTCGAACAACGATGGCGACTGGAACTGGGTAGTCGGCATGTTCTACTCGGATCTCGAACGTGTGTACGCCCAGCGCCTGCCCACGCCAAACTACGATGTGGTTACGGACGCCGTCCTGGGCGCGGGTACCTCCGCCGCGGTCTCCAATGGCTACGCACTCAACTCTCCCTATAACTCGGACCTGCCCTACGACATCGAGCAGCTGGCTATCTTCGGTGAAGCCACCTGGTCTGCGACGGAGCGTCTGGACCTGACCTTCGGTGGTCGCTGGTACGACTTCGAGGAAACCCGTGGCTTCAAGAGCGGTGGTCTGTTCTCCAACGGTGATGATCAGCGCGACGCCACCGCATCCGACGGTTTCAATCCCCGCTTCATGGCGAGCTACGCGATGAGCGAGGATATGTCCGTGAATGCCCAGGCGTCCAAGGGCTTCCGCCTCGGTGGTGTGAACGATCCCCTGAACGCGGGGCTTTGCGATCCGGGTGACCTCGATACCTTCGGCGGTTTCCAGGCCTACGACGATGAAACCATGTGGAACTACGAGCTCGGCTTCAAGTCCCAGTTCAGCCGCTTCCAGTTCAACGCGGCGGTGTTCTACACCGAGATGGAAGATCTTCAGGTGACCCTCGACGCGGGTTCCTGTTCCTCACGCATCTCCTTCAACGTCGAAGAAGCCCACACGCTGGGGGCGGAGTGGGAGCTCACGGCTTTCGCTACTGAGAACCTGATGTTGACCTTCAACGGCAGTGTGCTCGAGGCCGAGTTTGACTCCACGGTGACCGACAGCAGCGGCAACGTGCTGGGTGGTGTCGAAGACGGCAACCGCCTGGCCTCCGTGCCGGAACTGCAGTTCTCCGCTTCGGCGACCTACACCTTCAACGAAGGTCTGCTGGGTTCCGACGAAACCTACCTGAACGCCATGGTGCAGCACGTAGGGGATCGCTACACCCAGCCCAGCGATCAGGTTGCGGGTGCCGGTGACTTCCAGTCGGGCCTGGCCTACGGCGGTGCCACGGGTACGGAAGTAACCAGCCTGGATCTGGAGTTGCCCGAGTACGAGATCGTGAACCTCAGTGCGGGCGCCACCTGGGGCGCGTGGGATGCCGTGGTCTACGTCAACAACGTGTTCGATGAGAATGCGCTGCTGTCATTCGACCGCGAGCGCGGCGGTCGTGCCCGTCTCGCCTATCGCGTGAACCAGCCCCGCAGTGTGGGCCTGACGGTACGCCGTCAGTTCTGATTCTGCGCGCAGCGTCAGAGACCCGGCCCGGGAAACCGAGCCGGGTTTTTTTGTGCCCGGGAAAACGCTGGAGGACCAGGACGCTAGGGCGGGTTGATTCCTTCGTCCCCGGGGAGCCATCCCGGGGGGCGAGCATCGCCCAGGAGGCGGTCCAGGTCGCCATGCTCCGCGAGACCGTCCGCGATGCGGTCCAGCGCTTCTTCCACCCGGGATTCATAGGCGGTGTCCGAGGTGGCGGTTAATCCTGCGCGGCGCAGCCACTGGGAACGATACGCGTCGCTGGTGAAAAGCCCGTGCAGGTAGGTGCCTTCGATGCGGCCACAGCGGCTGCGAAACCCTTCGCCCCGGGCGTCGATCAAGGCCATGGGGTGCTGCGCGTCGTCCCCGGAACTCTGTCCCTGGTGGATTTCGTAGGCGCTGATCGCTGCTCCGGTGAGGGCGCAGCGGGCCTCGCGCGGGGCGACGGTTTTGTCCCGGCTCATGGTGGTATGTACATTCAGCAAACCCAATCCCGGCGCGGACCCCGCTCCTCCGTCGCAGCCGTAGGGATCGTCAATGGACAGGCCCAGCATTTGCAGGCCACCGCAGATGCCCAGGACCCGCCCCCCCGCGCGGGCGTGGGCGATGATGTCGTGGTCCCAGCCCTGCTCGCGGAGGAACGCCAGTTCCCCGAGCGTGGCCTTGCTGCCGAAGAGCAGCACCACATCCGCATCGCGGGGCAGGGGATCGCCGGGAACGATCCAGCGAAAGTCCACGCCCGGTTCCTGAATCAGGGGATCCGCGTCATCGAAGTTGGCGATGCGCGACAGCAGGGGGGCGACGATGAGCAGCCCTCGCTTCGCGGGTACCGGGTCCTGATCAAAGGCCACCGCGTCCTCGGCGGGCAGGCGGGCGGCATCCGCCATCCACGGCATGAGTCCACGGCAGGGCCAGCCCGTGCGTTCCTCTATTGCCCGGATACCGTCGTCAAAGAGTCGGGGGTCGCCGCGGAATTTATTGACCAGAAAGCTGCGAACCTGGCGGGCGTCGTCGGGGGCGAGCACCGCCTACGAAA
>CAXBBA010000360.1:0-3276 GCA_963973805.1 uncultured Halieaceae bacterium
GGATGGCCTTTTCGAGGGGACGGCGGCGATCCCGCTGTGCCGCCGCCGCGCGGCGCTGTTCCTTGCGGTCCTCGCGGAAGCTGGCCTCCGCCTCGGCGGGACCATCGCGGGAGCCGCTGTCGCCGCGGAGGATCTGCGCCTCGTAGGCTTCGAGGCTGTCGTCAAAGGGGTGCAGGCCGCCGTCGTGCAGGTGAAAGAGCTGCTCGGCGGAGCTGCGCAGCAGGTGGCGGTCGTGGCTCACGATCACCACGGCGCCGGCAAAATCGAGCAGCGCCAGCTCCAGGGCCCGGCGCATCTCCAGGTCCAGGTGGTTGGTGGGCTCGTCCAGCACCAGCACATTGGGCCGCTGCCAGGCCAGCATGGCCAGTGCCAGGCGGGCTTTCTCGCCGCCCGAGAAGGGCGCGAGGGGGGCTTCGGCGCGCTCGCCCCTAAAATCGAAACCCCCCAGAAAATCCCGTAGCTCCTGTTCCCGGGCGTCGGGGCTCAGGCGCTGCAGGTGCAGCAGGGCGCTGGCCTGCAGGTCCAGGGTGTCGATCTGCTGCTGGTCGAAATAGGCGATGCGGCAGCCCTCGCTGTTCTGCCGTTCTCCGGCGATCAGGGGCAGCTCGCCGCACAGGGTGCGCAGCAGGGTGGTCTTGCCCGAGCCGTTGCGTCCGAGCAGGGCAATGCGGTCGCCGTTGCGCAGGGCCAGGTTGACGGCGCGGGCCAGCACGACGTCTTCGCCGTAGCCGATGCTCGCCTCGCGCAGCTCCAGCAGCGGGTCCTTGCCCCGGGGCGGTTCGGGAAAGCGAAAATCAAAGGGCGTGTCGGCGTGGGCCACGGCCATCTCGCCCATGCGCTCCAGTTCCTTCAGGCGGCTCTGGGCCTGGCGCGCCTTGCTGGCCTTGGCGCGAAAGCGGCGCACAAAGTCCTCGATCTCGGCGCGGCGCCGGGCCTGGCGTGCGGCGGCGGCCTGTTCCTGGGCCAGGCGCTGGGCACGCTGCTGCTCAAAGTCACTGTAGCCACCGCGATAGCTGCGCAGCTGCTGGTGTTCGATATGCAACACGGCGGTGCAGCAGCGGTCGATGAAGTCCCGGTCGTGAGAGATCAGCAGCAGCGTGCCCTCGTAGGCGCGCAGAAACTGCTGTAACCACAGCGTGGTGTCCAGGTCCAGGTGGTTCGTGGGTTCGTCGAGCAGCAGCAGGTCCGATGGCGTCATCAACGCCCGGGCCAGGCCCAGGCGCACGCGCCAGCCGCCGGAGAAGTCGCTCACGGGGCGCTCGCCATCGGCGGCGGCGAAGCCCAGGCCGTCGAGGAGCATGGCGGCGCGCCGCGGCGCGTCGTAGCCGCCACAGGTTTCCAGCGCCTGATGGCAGCGGGCGGCGGCTTCGAAGTCACCGCTGGCCTCGTGCTGTTCGAGCTCCTCCAGCAGCGCCGCGACCTCGGCATCTCCCTGCAGCACAAAGCGCGCCGCTGGCGTATCGCTGGCGGGCACGTCCTGATCCATGTGCGCGATGCGCTGCCCCGTCAGGCCTTCGATATCGCCGTGGTCCGCGGTGATCTTGCCGCGCATCAGGGCGAAGAGGCTCGATTTGCCGCAGCCGTTGGCGCCGGTGAGGGCGGTTTTCTGGCCGGGGAGCAGGCGCGCCTCGGCGCCCTCGATGAGGAGCTGGCTGCCGCGGCGCAGGCTGATGTCGCGTAAGATAATCACGGGCCGGGAGTGTAAAGGGCATGGAGATCGGAAAACAGCAAAACGATGGCGCAGGGTGCGCAAACGCACCCTCGCGGGCCGCTGGTGCCCCCGCGAACGTCGTGCCATTGCGGGACTTTGCTGTTGCACTCTACGCCGAGCCCGACGTGCAGCGCAGCTGCCTCGAAGCCCAGGACGCCCATGGCGCCGATGTGAATCTGCTGCTCTGGGCCGCGTGGCGGGCGATGCGGGGCCTGACGCTGTCTGCGCAGCAGGTGAGCCGCGCCGATGCGCTCTGCGAGGAATGGCGGTCCGGCGTGGTGCACCCCCTGCGGGAGCAGCGCCGTCGCTGGGCCGACGATGAGCGCAGGGCGAAGCAGTACGAGGCGATCAAGGCCCTGGAGTTGCAGGCGGAATTCACTCAGCTCACGATGCTGGCCGATGTCGGCGACGGTGCGCCGAGGCCCTCAGAGCCGCCAGGCACCGATGCGATTATCGCCGCCAACGTCACCCGCCTCTGTCGCCACTGGGGGCTGCCGGATGATGCCCTGGCGTTCGTGGTGGTTGCGATGGCGCCACTGGTCGCTTCGATCGCCCCTGGGATCGCCCCACGCCGGTAACGACGATTGCGCAGAATTCCTGCTAGGCTATCGCTGTCCCCTGGCTCCGAGGTCCTGGCTGATGCATCTCATCTCCCGTTTCTCCGCATTTGTTTGGGTGCTGCTCTCAGTTCTGTTCTGTGCCGATGTGCGTGGTGCCTGCACCGCGGAGCACATAGCGGGGAACTACGCGTCGCAGTTCGGTCCCATGGCCTGCGAGGGGCGGGGGCGATCCCTGCGCTGCTGCTACGAGAATGTAAGTCGCTGCGACAAAACCCTTGATTTGACGCTTCAGGACAACGGCCGCGAGCTGCTCGGGCAGTGGCACGATGGAGGCAGCAGTGGTGCCGCGAAGTTCTCCATCGACAACAACTGCAATCTGGTCGCGGGGCGCTGGGGCATGGGGGCGACGGCGTCGCAGCGCTGGTCGATGTCGGGACGCACGAGCCCGGCCAAGCTCGCGCCGCCGGCTCCGCTGCCCAGGCACTATCTGAACTCGCGGGGTGAGTCCCTTTATGCCGGTGACGGCTTCGAGGTGTTCAGATTCATCGAGAATCCCAAGAGGGCCGACCAGTGGTGCACACCCCTGAGTTTTTCGGTGACGGCGGAATTTGCGCGGGGCGAGGACTTTGTCTTTGACCCCGAGTTTCTCTACGAAACGCTCTTTGCAGAACTGCTGCCGAGGCTCAGGGCCCGGGATTGCCCCCGGGCTGCGGGCAATATCACCGCCCGTGTTTACCTGCGGGATGTTTTCTTCAATCTTCGCGGAGAGCGCAAGACTCGCGAAGCAGCCCTGGCAGAGGGGCGGGTCTATAACGCACCGATTGCGACGGTATCGTTCTACGGGGCCTTCGCCGACGACCCGGATCTGAGCCCCGCCAATGCCTCGGAGCTCAACTTTCTCTACAACGACAATGGCGTTCACCGTGCCCACCTGGCGCCGGCACAGGTGGCCGATGCGGTGGGCAGTGTGGATCGCCTGCGTGCCTACTACGAACGTGGCGGCAG
>CAXBBA010000361.1:0-3275 GCA_963973805.1 uncultured Halieaceae bacterium
GAACGCACCTGTCAAACCCGCACCGCCCCACCACGACCCCACCGTGGTGGACATCGACCCCTACGACCTTCCCCTGGACCAGATCGACGTCGCCAATCCCTACCTCTTCGAGGCGGACAGACACTGGTCCTGGTTCAAGCGCCTGCGGGATGAAGCGCCCGTGCATTACTGCGCCGACAGTGCCTTCGGTCCCTACTGGTCCGTGACCCGCTACGAAGACATCATGAAGGTGGACACATCGCACCAGATATTCTCGTCGGAACCGGGAATCACGATCCGAGAACAGCTGGATGATTTTCAGCTGCCCATGTTCATCGCCATGGATCGCCCGAAGCACGACGTGCAGCGCAAGACCGTGAGCCCCGCCGTGGGCATGGAAGCCCTGCGGGCGTTCGCGCCAATCATTCGGGAGCGCACCGCGGACGTACTGGACAACCTGCCGGTTGGCGAAGTCTTCGACTGGGTTGATAACGTCTCCATCGAACTCACGACGCGCATGCTGGCGACGCTCTTCAACTTCCCCTTCGAGGAACGGCGCAAGCTGACCTGGTGGTCCGACATGGCGACCACCATTCCCGGCGTCGAAGGCATGGTAGAGACGGAGGATGAATGGAAACAGGAAATGATCGGCTGCCTGGAGTACTTCATCGGCCTGTGGAACGAGCGCGCCAAGGAGCCGCCCTCCAATGACTTTATCTCTCGCCTGGTGCACGGCGAAGCCACGCGGGACATGGAGCCCATGGAATACCTGGGAAACCTGCTGCTGCTTATCGTGGGCGGCAATGACACCACCCGCAGCACCATGAGTTCCAGCGTGCTATGCCTGGACCGGAACCCGGCACTGTTTCGGGAACTCAAGGAAGACCCTTCCCTCATCCCCGATATGGTATCGGAGACAATCCGCTGGCAGACGCCCCTCGCGCACATGCGTCGCCGGGCCCTGGAAGACACGGAACTCGGCGGACAGCTGATCCGCAAGGACGACAAGGTTGTCATGTGGTACGTGTCGGGGAACCGCGATGAGCGATTCTTCACGGACCCGGACCGCTATGACTTCCACCGCGCTGACCTGCGCAAGCACCTCTCCTTCGGCTTCGGCATTCACCGCTGCATGGGCAACCGCCTCGCGGAGCTGCAGTTGCACACGCTCTGGGAGGAGATTCTCAAGCGCTACGATCGCATTGAGGTAGGGGGAGAGCCCGTACGCACCCTGTCGGTGTTCGTAAAGGGATACCGGAAACTTCCGGTGATCCTGCACCCGAAGCGCTGAAATTAGGCGCAAAAAAAACCGGCCCCAAGGGGCCGGCTGCATTGCCCTGGGAGTCCTCACCCGGAGGTGAGGCCCCGGGTCGTCAGAAGTTCAGACGCACGCCCGCCGAGTAAGTGACGCCGAGTTTGTACTCTTCGTAGATCTGCCCGCCCTGGGTCCATTCCACCGGCTCGTCAAAGAGGTTGGCGGCCTTGAACTCAAGCTCCAGGCTGTTGCCCAGCATGTCGAACTCATCCCAGGTCCAGCGGAACAGCAGATCCACGCGGCCCCGGGCTTCCTGAATCACATCGGGATCGTTCAGCGAACCAACCAGGGCTATGCGCTCCCCGGTGTAGTTGTAGGCGAAGGACGCCACGATGCCCCGGTCGGGATCGTCGTAGCTGATGAGCACGTTTGCCAGGTAATCGGACTGGCCTGTGAGGGGCCGCTTGTCCGCGTTCAACTGCGAAATGTTCCGCCCACCGGTGATGGGCACGTCGGCGGCGGTCTCATCGGCGCCGAGGAGCGTCACTTCGGAGTCGATGTAAGAGACGTTCGCGGACAGCGTGAAGAGGTTCAGCCAGCTTTCGTTCCAGCCCTCGCTCTCCACGTTGAACCAGTCTGCCATGCGCAGCTCTTTGCGGAAGTCATACTCCACACCCTGCAGATACGCTTCCTCGGCATTGAACCACGTGAACACGTCGTTCTGAGCCTGGACCTTGCCCTGCTCGATGGGGTCCGTGAAGTCCTTGTAGAACGCCCCAAAGCTATGCCCGAAGCTGGGATCCAATCGGCGACCACACAATATGTCGTAGTTGCTGATCTCGGCGGGCTGGAGGAACACGTTACCGCGATAGAGCTGGAAGTTTTGCGGGTTACGAATCGTCGTTCCCGTGATTTCCAGCAGGCTGGGGCGGTTGACGGTCTCGGACCAGGCCATGCGAATCTGCATGTTCTCGATGAACTCGTAGGTGATCGAGGCAGAGGGCAGTACGTCGTCGTACTGCTGTTCCACCGCGTTCGACGTGCCCTGCTCCGTGTTTCCACCCCAGGCATCGGCGTTGAGCGTGATGTCTTCGATCCGCACACCCGCCTGGAGCCGCAGACGGTCCGTGACCTGGGCATCGAACTGCGCGTAGTAGCTGGTCACTTCCTCACCGGACTCGGCGAAGGGGAAAATACCCGACGCGTTCGCGGCCCCGGCGGAGAAGTCCCGCACCGTGACCCAGTCGTTGGCAAAGTTTTCCGTGTCGAACAACTGGTAAGGCACCATCAGCGAGACGTAGTCCGGCGTGCTGGTGGTCAGGTCGAAGCGGAACAGGCGATCCTCGCTGTCCCGGGTCCGCTCGTAGTAACCGAAGCCACCATTGACCGATACGTCGATGTCGCCGATATAGAACGGAAACTTGAAGTCGACACCGTAGTCCGAGAGCTCATCGTCCAGGCGCGCGAAGTTGCGCTCCGGGGCCTGAAATACCTCGCGCAGGTCACCGGCCGCCTGGCGGTTGGGCGTGACGATCTCCATCAGACCATCGCGATTCTCCGCATAGGTGTAGCTGCGTGTATCGGGAGAGTCGCGGTAGGCGGAGCCGTCGACGAGGCGCCAGGTAAGCTCGGCGTCATTCATATCGGGGAAGTAGTGCTCCCCCGAAAGCTGCAGCGTTTCGATCTCGTTCTCTGTCCACTGCAGACGAATGCTCTGGGCAAAGGTGCCATCGGTCACGTCATCTTCGGAAGAGAAGCCCTTGCTCTGCTGGGTCTCGTCTTCCGTTTGCCGCATCAACGTGTAGGTCAGGTTAACCGCGTGGTTCACATCGAACTCATAGCCGACGGTCACGAAACCGTTCATGCCGATAACCTGACGGGTGGTCATCTGCTCGTAATCCACCGTCTGGTTCGACCCGCCGTCGACGCCGGTGAATTCGTACCGCCGCAGATCCGTATATCGGTTCAGCCATTGATTGCTATAGCGGAATGAGCCAATCACACCAATGGCAGATTCCTCGCCCACATCCTGGCGGATACC
>CAXBBA010000362.1:0-3275 GCA_963973805.1 uncultured Halieaceae bacterium
CTACCGTCCCGGGACGCCGATACGCCATGGCATCGGCGCCTTTGTGGACTGGTACCGCAGCTACTACGGCAAGTAAGGCGCTGCCTCCCAGCGCCCTACCCTTTTGAATCAGTCAGGGAATCTACGCAATGAACGTCGTAATGATAGGAGCAGGCTATGTGGGTCTGGTGTCCGGCGCCTGCTTTGCAGAGTTTGGTGCGGAAGTCACCTGTGTGGACAAGCAGGAAGATCGCGTGGACGCCCTGCGCAAGGGCCGCATCCCGATCTATGAACCGGGGCTGGAGGCGCTTGTACAACGCAACGCCCAGAGCGGTCGCCTCCGCTTCAGCACGGACCTTGCCAGCGCCGTGGCTGACGCAGATCTTGTCTTCATCGCCGTGGGCACCCCCACGCACCGGGGTGACGGTCACGCGGACCTAAAATACGTGTACGCGGCGGCAAAGGAAGTTGCCCGGAACCTGCGCGGCTATACCGTCATCGTAGACAAGTCCACAGTGCCCGTGGGCACCGCGCGGGAAGTCGCCAGGGTCATTCGCAAGACCAACCCCGACGTGGACTTTGATGTGGCCTCAAACCCCGAGTTTCTGCGCGAGGGATCGGCGATCGGTGACTTCATGCGCCCGGACCGCGTGGTCCTGGGCGTGGAGTCGGAGCGGGCCGAAAAGCTGTTGCGGGAGCTGTACCGCCCCCTCAATCTCATTGAAGCCCCCATCCTCGTGACGGACCTGGAGAGCGCCGAGCTCATCAAGTATGCCGCGAACGCCTTCCTCGCAACAAAAATCAGCTTCATCAACGAAATGAGCCAGCTCTGCGAGAAGACCGGCGCGGACGTCAATGCCGTCGCCAAGGGCATGGGCATGGACAAGCGCATCGGCAACAAATTTCTCCACGCGGGGCCCGGTTACGGCGGCTCCTGCTTCCCCAAGGACACGCTCGCCCTGAACCGCATTGCCCAGGAGCATGGCGTCAGCAGCCGCATTGTGGAGGCGGTGGTGGAGGTGAACGCCTCGCAGAAAGCCCGCATGGTCGCCAAAATCCGCGACGCCCTCGGAGGCTCCGAAGCCGACCGGACCCTGGCAGTACTCGGACTGACTTTCAAACCCGAAACCGATGATATGCGCGACGCACCGGCCCTGGCGATCCTTCCCGCCCTCGCCGATCGCGGGGCGACGATCCGTGCCCACGACCCCCAGGGCATGGAAGAAGCAAAACCCCTGCTGCCGGAGTCCATCGAGTACGTGGACGACCTGATGGACGCGATCCGCGGCGCCGATGCGGTCATTCTGATGACGGAGTGGAACGAGTACCGGGGCCTGGACCTGGCCGCGGTCAGCGAGGCCATGGCCGGGGATGTATTTGTGGATTTGCGCAATGTTTACGAACGGCCCCTGATGGAGCAGGTGGGACTGCGGTACTTCTGCGTGGGACGTTGATCCACATCCCTTCCCACCCCGGAACGCCGGAACTGTGATGAAATTCACGCGGAACCGGCGCTAAACCGCCATAAATCCTATGCTTCCCCACTGGTCTGGCCAGATAGACCATGATAGCGTCTACCCACTAGTGCCCCTTTCAAGCGCAGGGACCGCCTTGGGGCGCCCACAATCGCGGATCGTCAATCGGTGCAATGCACCCTGTAGATACCGCAACCCTGAAAAACTGTCCCGGGAATTGGGGTTAGCCATGAGCTCAAAACACACCGCCATGCGGTGCTGCACCACCGGTGGAACGCGGATCTGGAGTCCAGTTCCATGAGTATCGCCAGCAAGATCAATCTCCTTATTGCCATCATGGCCATCGTGGCCGGAGCAATCCTCACCGTGTTCGTCGGCCAGCGCGACTACGGATTTCAGCGTGACGCGATCATGCTCGAGGCATCGAGCCTCCTCGGTAGCCAGCCCCATCTTCAGCTCACGTTCTACTACCGCAATGAGACCGAAGTGCACGACACACTGACACAGCTGCTGAACCTGTCGCCGGCGGTGAAGCGCGTCGTGTTTTACGACACCCAGGGAGCCGTTATCGACCAGCTTGAGCAAAGCTGGTCCCGGGATGAGCGCCTGACACCATTTGACGAACTTCGCGACGGGCTTTCACCCATCGAGAAGGGCGTGGGGAGCATTCCCGGAAACAACGTACCGCAGTCGCTGAAACTGCTCCGGGCCATCACCCTTGGAGAACGCAACACGTCGCTCACCCTCCCCGTCACCTCGGTTATCAATCCAGTGGACCCCTCGGTGGAGCGCGAGGACTTCGCCCGTGCGCTCGTCGACCCTTCCCTGGTACGCAGCACGTTTGTCATCGGCTATGTCGAGGTCTGCCTCAGCAGCACCGTTCTCTGGAGCCTGACGCTACCGACCGTCGCCCTTTCCGCCGGCCTCACCCTGGCCATCGTCTTCCTGTTCTGGCTCATCGCCCGAGCCCTGACGCGGCGGATCACCGCTCCCCTGACTCGCCTCGTACAGGTCGCAGACGATATCGCCGCCGGGCGCCATCCCGAGACCCTACGCATCGAGGGTGCGCGGGAAGTGCGGCACATCGCTGAAATCTTCAACGGCATCATCACGGGCCTGCATCAATACACCCGGCAGATGGATGCGGACCGCAAGATTCTGTCCCTGAAGGTTAGCGAGCGCACGGAGCAGCTGTCCCAGCACAAACAGGAGCTCGACCGTGCAGTGCAGACCGTCAGCGAAACCCGCAGCCAGCTACGCCATGCGGCCTATTTCGACAGCCTGACATCGCTCCCGAACCGGCGCCTTTTCACGGAGCAGTTGACCTTGCTGCTCCGCCTCGCCAAACGCAATCAGCAGAATGTCGGCCTGCTGTTGGTGGATATCGACAACTTCAAGCGCATCAACGATTCCCTGGGGGCCACCTTTGGTGATCAACTGCTGCAGCAGGTGGGTGAACGCCTCACGGAGGGCGTGCGCGACAGCGACGTACTCCATCGCCGCATGGATGACGACGGCTCCCTCATGGATCTTTCGCGCATGGGTGGCGACGAGTTCACCGTGGTTCTGAATCAGGTCGAAAACCTGGAAGCGGCGCAGCGCGTCGCCGAACGTCTGGCCCAGTCCATCGCCCGCCCCTACTTCATCGACAACCAGGAGATCATTGTCACCTCCAGCATCGGGATCGCCGTCGCACCGCAACACGGGAATGATGTGGAGGGACTGCTTCGGGCCGCCGATTCGGCCATGATCAACGCGAAGAAACGCGGCAAGAACCGCATCATGGCCTACGATGAGAGCATGGAAGGCGCCAATCGCGAG
>CAXBBA010000363.1:0-3273 GCA_963973805.1 uncultured Halieaceae bacterium
AGGCTGATGAAGGTGGTGAGGGCGGCGCCCTTGTTGCCCCGTTCTTCCTTGTCTACCTGCACCAGCATGCGGGTGCCTTCCTTGACCACGTCGCGGATCGACACCTTGCCGTCCCCGTCCCTGGGTTTGCGATGGAAGTATTCGCGGGCGATTTCTTTCAGGGGGAGGAAACCATGGCGTTCGGCACCGAAGTCCACAAAGGCGGCTTCGAGGCTGGGTTCAACGCGGGTGATTTTGCCAACGTAGATGTTGGACTTCTTCTGCACGCGGGTGCGGTTTTCGATGTCGAGGTCGTAGAGTTTCTGGCCATCGACCAGCGCCACGCGCATTTCCTCGCGGTGCGTGGCATTGATAAGCATCTTCTTCATAGCGGACTAAACCTTGTGTCGGTCCAGCCTGACGCGCCAGAAGGCGTCTATACAACGCAGGTGCCAATGGAGCCGTAAAACTGTTCCATCTGCGTTTCTGGTTGTTCCGCCGCGTCCATGGTGCCGACGCCGCGGTGTTGCATTCTGGTGTCGCCCCGGGGTCCGACTACATGGCAGGCCACAAGTCGTTATCGGGACTTCCGCTTCCCTACAACCCCGGATTTCTCTTCTCGTCGTGCCGGGGGAGGGGCGCTGTTTTTGCGCGTCAGGCGGTTATTGTTGCTGTTGGGGGTCCTGCGGTCTCCGCGGGGCGCGCTCATTCGGGGCGCGTCACGCCGTGGTTTCCGGAACCGTGTCTTGCTGTCGGGTCTCTTTGGCTCGTCTGCCCGGGCCAGTTGCGATATTGTGCGCATCCGCCGCCGGGTCAATCCGCTGCCGGGTAAATAGTGCAAAGAAAATTGCTTGAGCACTGACAGACGGGGCAGGATAGTAGCAGTAACGGCCCTCGGGCTCAAATAAAAGAAGGAAGACTTTTCATGGCTGGTGGTTCCCCCTCCGATCCCGCGTCAGCGCCGCGCCGCTCCCCGGTGCGTCTGGTGCCCGTGGATGAGCGCGGTGACGGCCAGCGCGTGGACAATTTCGTGCTGCGGGAATGCCCCGACGTTCCCAAAACCCGGATCTATCGCGCCCTGCGCAAGGGGGAAATTCGGGTCAACGGTGGGCGCGTCAAACCCCCGCATCGCCTGGTGCTCGGAGACGAAGTGCGCCTGCCTCCCCTGAGCGCTCCTGAGCCCCGGCCCACAGGAACGGCGCCTCCCGGCTGGCAGGCGCGCCTGGCGGATTCCATCGTGCACGAAGATGAGCAGCTGCTTGTGCTCAACAAGCCCTCGGGGCTGGCGGTACACGGTGGCAGTGGTCTGCAGTTCGGGCTGATCGAGACGCTCCGCAGCATGCGCCCCCAGGATCGCTTCCTGGAACTCGTGCATCGCCTGGATCGGGAGACCTCGGGGCTGATTCTCGTGGCACGGAAGCCCGCCGCGCTGCGGGCCCTGCATGAGCTCCTGCGGGGAGAGAAGGGCGTCGACAAGCGCTACGTCGCCCTGGTGGCGGGACGGTGGCCTCGGCACCAACGCCTGGTAGAGGCCCCGCTGCAGCGCATCGAGCGCCGCTCGGGGGAGCGGGTGGTGCGGGTGCACAAGGATGGCAAGGCGTCGCGCACCGAGTTCTCCGTGCGCAGTGCGTACCAGGGCTGCACCCTGGTCGAAGCCCGGCCGCTGACGGGCCGGACGCACCAGATCCGCGTCCACGCAGCCCATGTCGGCCACCCGCTGCTCGGGGACGAGAAGTATGCGGACGACGCCGCGCGAGCGCGGGCAGAGGAGCTTGGCCTGCGGCGCCTGTTCCTCCACGCCGAGAGGCTTCGCTTCACGCTCGGCGAACGGCGCTACGACCTCAGCGCCCCCCTGGACGAAGAGCTGATAACGATTCTAGATAAAGCGGCTAAGTAGCTGCTTTTAAAACAGTAAATCCATTCCGCTCCAGCATGGAAACCGTTTCTATCAGCGGAAGGCCTTCCAGTGCGGTGGGGTCCGTACTCTCCAGGGACCTGAACAGAGCGATGCCGAGCGCCTCCCAGCGAAAGCTGCCGGCGCAGTCCAGCGGCTGCTCCCGATCTACATAGTCCTCGATTTGCTCCGCGCTGAGGTCGCGGAACTGGACGAGGGTATCGACGCAGCAGCGATCCAGTTCCACCCCTTCCCGGGCGATGCTCGCCGCCGTGTGAAAGCGCAGCGCACGCCCGCTGCTGGCGTGCAGCTGGGCACAGGCGTTCCCGGGGTTGCCGGGTTTGCCCAGGGCCTGACCGTCCAGGGAGGCCACCTGATCACTGCCCAGCACCAGTGCGGCGGGATGTCGCCTGCTGACGGCGCGCGCCTTCTCGGCCGCGAGGCGCTGCGCCAGAGCCTGGGGCGCCTCGCCGGGGCGGGCCTGTTCGTCCACCTCGGGAGCCTCGCAGCGAAAGGGCAGCTGCAGGCGTTCCAGAAGGCTCCGGCGATACCGGGAGGTAGAGGCGAGTATGAGTTCGGGAGGGCGGGAATCCATGATCTGGCCATGCTTGAGCTAACGCTCGGGATTGTAAAGATATTTTTGACAAGGTGGGGGGCGATGACTATAGTGCGCCGCCATGTCGGTCAGCCCCCTCCCGCAGTGCGTCCATATCCGCAAGGCGGTGACTCGTGGCGCTCACTATTCAGGCATCCTGAGTGGCGAGCAGCTACCCCGTCTGGCGTCGCTCCTTGATCCGGACGAGGCCCGGGTCACGGCGGATGTGCGCTTTGCGACGGACGACGAGGGCAGGCCCATAGCCGAGGTCAGCCTCGAGGCCTGTGTGGTGCTGGAATGCCAGCGCTGCCTGGGCCCCGTGAAGCAGACGCTGTGCAGTCACAGCGTGCTGGGGCTGGTGCCCGGCGACGAACAGGCGCGAGCGCTACCGCCGGGCTATGAACCCTGGATCGCTGTAGAAGAGGCGAACCTGTGGGAAATGGCCGCAGAGGAGCTGGCGCTGGCGGTACCCGTTGTGGCCTACCACGACGAAGGCGAATGTGAGGCCCCGAGGTCTGAAAACCCGGAGCCGGAAGACGAAACGGAGGTTGGCGCGGATTCCGCGGACAACCCCTTTAGTGTGTTAGCGACACTGCTGGATGGCAGTGGCGACAAGGAGAAGTAGAAGATGGCTGTTCAGAAGAGCAAGAAAACCCGGTCCCGTCGCGGTATGCGCCGGTCCCACGATGCCCTCGGTGGACCTACGCTGTCCGTAGACGGCACCACCGGCGAGAAGCACCTCCGTCACCATGTGTCCGCCGACGGTTTCTACCGTGGCCGCAAGGTGGTCGAGACGGGGCAGGAC
>CAXBBA010000364.1:0-3267 GCA_963973805.1 uncultured Halieaceae bacterium
TGCGCTACGGCGTCAACGATCTGCGTCTGTTCTTCGACAACGATCTGCGTTTTCTGGCCCAGTTCTAAGCCTGCCCCGAGGAGATAGCACGTGAAAATCAGTGAACAGTGGCTGCGGGAGTGGGTAAGCCCCGAGCTCAGCGTAGAAGACCTGGGTCATCAGATCACGATGGCGGGTCTGGAGGTCGACGCGATTGACGCTGTCGCCGGCGCCTTCACGGGTGTTGTGGTCGCCGAGATCGTCAGCGCCGAGCCCCATCCCGATGCCGACAAGCTGCAGGTCTGCCAGGTGCGCGCCGGCGATGAGACGGTGCAGATCGTCTGTGGTGCGCCGAATGCCCGCGCGGGCCTCAAGGCCCCCCTGGCAACCGTGGGCGCCGTGCTGCCCGGTGACTTCAAGATCAAGAAGGCCAAGCTTCGGGGCGTGGAGTCCTTCGGCATGCTGTGCGCCGCGCAGGAGCTGGAGCTGTCCGATGACAAGGCCGGGCTGCTGGAACTGCCCGCCGATGCTCCCGTGGGTGAGGACCTGCGCCGCTATCTGGGCCTGGATGACCACGCTATCGAGATCGGCCTGACACCCAACCGGGCGGATTGCCTGAGCATCGCCGGCATCGCCCGCGAGGTTGGTCTGCTCAATGCCCTGGAGGTGGCGGGACCCGCGATCACTCCCTGCGAAGCCACCGTGGGCGCGCAGGTGCAGGTGGATCTGCAGGCTTCCCAGCGCTGCCCGCGCTACCTCTGCCGGGTGATCGAGGGCGTGGATCTCCGTCGCCCGAGCCCCCTGTGGCTGCAGGAAAAGCTGCGTCGCTGCGGTCTGCGCAGCATCGATGCGGCGGTGGATATCACCAACTACCTGCTGCTGGAGCTCGGCCAGCCCATGCACGCTTTTGACCTGGACAAGCTCAACGGCGGCATCGTCGTGCGCGAGGCGCGTGCGGGCGAGACCATCAAGCTCCTCAACGATCAGGAAGTCACCCTGGGTGAAGACAACCTGGTGATTGCGGACCACGAGGCCCCCGTTGCTCTGGCGGGCATCATGGGGGGGGCGGACTCCGCGGTGGGAGAGGGCACAACGCGGCTCCTGCTGGAGTCGGCGTTCTTTGCGCCCGTGCCTCTCAGTGGCCAGGCGCGCTCCTTCGGCCTGCACACGGACTCATCCCACCGCTTCGAGCGGGGCGTGGACTATCAGTTACAGCGCGACGCACTGGAGCGAGCCACGGCGCTGCTCCTCGACATCGTCGGTGGCACGGCGGGCCCGGTGACGGAGGCGACCTCGGACGATATCCCCAGCGCTGCATCCGTGCGTCTGCGCGAGGCGCGCATCGAGCGCCTGTTGGGCGTGACGATCTCCGCTGAGGAAGTGGAGCGGATTCTCACGGGCCTCGGCCTCGGCGTCACGGCGGTGGACGGTGGTTGGGAGTGCACCGTACCGAGCTGGCGTTTCGACATCGCCATCGAGGCGGATCTGCTCGAAGAGCTCGCCCGGGTTTACGGCTATAACCGTCTGCCCGTGAGCCCCATCCGCGGCGACGTGACCCTGCCGGCGGTAACCGAGGCCCGCGTGGGCCTGCGGGAATTCCGCCGTGCTCTCATCGCCCGGGACTATTTCGAGGCTATCAGCTACAGCTTCGTCGACGAAGATCTGCAGCGCCTCTTTGCGCCGGACCTGCAGCCCGTGGCACTGACGAACCCCATTTCGCCGGAGCACGCGGTGATGCGCTCGACCCTGCTCACGGGCCTGGTGCGAGCGGCGCAGCACAACCTCAAGCGCCAGCAGGCCCGCGTTCGCTTCTTCGAGAGTGGCCTGCGTTTCGTGCCGGGTCCCGATGGCCTCAGCCAGCGCCCCGGCATCGCGCTGCTCATTGCCGGCCCTGCGGCGGCGGAGGGCTGGAACAGCGAGGCCCGGGCTGTCGATTTCTACGACCTCAAGGGCGACGTTGAGGCGCTGCTGCAGCTGACGGGCGAAGCGGAGTCCTTCCGTTTCGAGGCAGTCGAACACCCGGCGCTGCACCCGGGACAAAGCGCGGCGCTGATTCGTGACGGTGAGACCGTGGGCGTTCTCGGTGCCCTGCATCCGACGGTGCAGAAGACCCTGGAGTTCGACGCCGGGGTGCTTGTGGCGGAGTTTGATCTGGAGCTTCTGTCGAAGGGGCGCCTGCCGGCCTTCGAGCCCGTGTCGCGGTTCCCGGCCCTGCGACGCGACATCGCCGTGGTGGTGGACGAGGCCGTTTCGGCTGGTGAACTGTTGAGCAATGTGCGGGAATCCGCCGGAGCTTACCTGACAGACTTAACGCTCTTTGATGTCTATCAGGGCAAAGGTATTGATCCTAATAGAAAAAGTCTTGCGCTGGGTTTGACTTTCCAGAATCAATCACGCACTCTTGATGATGATGAGGTCAACAAGTGTCTTCAGCAAGTTGTTGATTCGTTGCGAGAAAAGTATAACGCGGAGCTTCGCGGCTGACTTTTAGGGTCGGTCGGCGCGAGCGGGGATTGCGGGAGCCGATGGGCGCGCTGACCAAAGCAGAAATGGCGGAGCGATTGTTCGAAGAGCTCGGGCTGAACAAGCGCGAGGCCAAGGAAATCGTCGAGCTCTTCTTTGAAGAAATCCGGGTCTGTCTGGAGAACAACGAGCAGGTGAAGCTTTCGGGCTTCGGCAACTTTGACCTGCGCGACAAAAATCAGCGGCCCGGGAGAAATCCCAAAACCGGCGAAGAGATTCCGATTTCCGCCCGTCGAGTGGTAACCTTCCGGCCAGGGCAGAAGCTCAAGGCCAGGGTCGAAGAATATGCTGGAACCGAGTCACAATAACGAACTTCCCGCCATTCCGGGCAAGCGCTACTTCACCATTGGTGAGGTCAGCGAGCTGTGTGCGGTCAAACCCCATGTGCTGCGGTACTGGGAGCAGGAGTTTCCCCAGCTCAAACCGGTAAAGCGCCGCGGTAATCGCCGCTACTACCAGCGCGAAGACGTTCTCACGATTCGCCAGATCCGGGCGCTGCTCTACGACGAGGGCTATACCATCGGTGGTGCGCGTCAGCGCATGACGGATGAGAAGGGTGGCAAGGGTGTGCACCCCACGCAGATCACGGCGGTTATCCAGGAAACCATCGAAGACCTCGAAGAGCTGCTGGAACTGCTGAAGCCCGGTCGCTGATCTTTTCGGGCTCCGGCCCCTCCCGTTTATCGAATCACGAAATTGACCATTGCCTGTGGCGATCCCTCGCGTATAATGCGCGCCTCGGCGCCACAAGGTGCCAGTTCGCCA
>CAXBBA010000365.1:0-3264 GCA_963973805.1 uncultured Halieaceae bacterium
ACGATTGACCCCCGCATCCAGCACCGCCGACACGCTGTCCTTACCCTGTTCCCGCAAGCGTCCGATGTAGTCCACGAGCACCAGGTTGTCATTGACCACCACACCCGCCGCTGCGCCGATTCCGAAATAGGAAAACAGCGCCAGGGGAGTGGCGAAGATCAGGTGGCCGAAAATCGCGCCCATGAAGCCGAAGGGAATCGCCGTCATGATCAGGAGCGGTAACCAGTAGGACCGGAACGCCACCGCAATCAGCGCGTACATGGCGAAGAGCGCCACGGCGTACAGGTAGGCGATTTCGCTCATGAACTGCTCTTCTTCCTCCTGGGCGCCACCTTTGAGTATCACGAGGCCGGGATAGTCACTTTGCAGCTGTTCCAGGTAGTCTTCGTCGATGCTGCGTTTGATGTCGCTGATCAGGTCCTGTTCGATATCGGCGCGGACATACACCACGCGATCGCCGTCGCGACGCTGGATGCGCTGCACGCCGCCCTGGAGCTCGATATCGGCGATGGAGAACAACGGAAGCTCCCGGCCATCGGCGGTGCGCACGCGGAAGTCATTGAGGCTCGCCAGGCTGCGCCGGTCTTCCCTGGGGTAGCGGACCATGACCTTGACGTCCCCATTGGTGCGGGGCAGGCGCTGTACCTCTTCACCGAAATAGGCCTGGCGCACCTGCCGTGATACGTCCGAGAGGCGAATGCCCAGAGTTTCGGCGCCGGGTTTCAGGTGCAGGAGAATCTCGTCCGTTTCGCCGCGTTGGCTGTCGCGCACATCCAGCACCCCACGGTAGGACCGGATCTTGGCTTGGAGTGCTTTCGATGCGGCGGTGAGCTGCTGCCCATCGCTGTGACGCAGAAGGTAGGTGATGTCGGCGCCGTTGTCGTTGAGTGTGTAGTTCACCTGGATTTCGTCGGCGTCGGGAATGTCGCCCACGAGCGCGCGGAAGCGCTCCGCCGCCTCCCGCGCAGACAGGTCCCGCACTTCCGGGGGGGCCAGCTTGACGATGGCGATCACGCTGTCGCGTCGGGAGCGCGTGTACCAGCCTTCGATGAGCTGGCCGCTGCCCTCTCCCGAGGCGCGGGCGGCGGACTCCACTTCTTCGATCAGGGCTTTTTCTGCTTCCTGCAGCTGGTCCAGAATATCCAGGGCTCGTTCATAGGAAGTGCCCGGCGGCAGCTCTACGTTGACGTAGATCTGTTCGCTCTCGATCTGGGGCATGAAGTAGAACTTCACCCAGCCGGAACTGAACAGTGCAATGGCGATCATGAAAGCGGTGACAAAAATGCTGGCCGTGAGGTAGCGGCGATTGATGGCCCAGGCGAGCACCGGCCGGTAGACCGAACGGGCAAAGCGATAGATGCTGTGCTCCATCCGCTGCTGTCGCAGGGCCAGGCCCTTGAGGTTTTCCCGGTGCGACAGGTCGCGCAGGTGGGAAGGAAGTATCAGGAACGCCTCGATGAGCGAGATGCTCAGGGCCACGGTGATCACGATGGACAGCTGGCGCGTGACCTGTGCGGTTTCTCCCGATACGAAAAGCCAGGGCGCAAAGGCAATCATCGTGGTGAGGACCGCGAAGATCACCGGCCGTGACACCGCGAAGGCACCCTTGATTGCGGAGTCCGGACCACCCCCGTATTCGTGGGCGTGATGGTGGATACTTTCACCAACCACAATGGCGTCGTCCACGACAATGCCCAGTACCAGCAGGAAGGCAAAGGTGGACATGATGTTCAGGGACACATCGTTCAGGGGCAGCATCGAAAACGTGCCCAGGAAGGCCACGCCGATACCGGCGGTGACCCAGAGGGCGACGCGGGGCCGCAGGGTGATAATCAATACCAGGAACACCAGCGCCAGCCCGAGGTAGGCGGACTTGCCGATGAGGTCCATGCGCTTGCTGTAAATATCGGCGGTGTCGAACCACATGGACAGTTCCACGCCTTCCGGTAGCGTGGGGCGGCGCTCTTCCATCCAGGCACGGACCGCTTCGCTGGCCTGTACCACCTGCATGTTGTCACTGTTCTGTACCTGCAGGAGTACCGCCGGTTGCCCGTTCATGGTGGCGAGGATCTCATTGTCCTCAAAGCCATCGATAACCCGGGCCACATCCCCGACGCGAATCACACCGCCGTCACTGCTCTGGCGCAGAATGATGTTGGAGAAATCCTGTTCCGTATCCGCCAGATTGCGCGCTCGAATCTGCACATCTCCCGTGGCGGTGCGAACCTGGCCGGAGGACAGGTTGATGGAGCTGGCACGGATAGCGTCGGCGACCTCGGAGAAGGACAATCCATATTGGCGCATGGATGCTTCGGACAGTTCCACCGTGACTTCTTCCCGGCGTGTACCAAACAGATCGATGGTGGACACCCAGGGCAGGGCGGTCATCTCGCGGCGCAGGACCTCCGCGAGGCGGGTCAGCTCCCGCTCGCTGAGGTCTCCGTGCACCGCGACGCGAATCATCTCCTGACGGTACTGGGTGCGCCGAACCCGGGGGTTCTCAATGTCCCGGGGCAGGGATGTGGTGGCGTCCACCGCATTCTTCACGTCGTTGAGAAAGCTGTTGATATCCACATTCGGGTAGGTGGTGACCTCGATGGTGGCCATCCCCTCCGTGGCGGTGGAGTAGATGTGATTTACTTGGTCCAGATCCTCCAGGCGGTCTTCGATGCGCGCGACGATCTGTTCTTCAACTTCCTGGGGTGCGGCGCCGGGCCACACCACTTCAATATTCGCCTGGTAGGGTTTGACCTGGGGAAAGGCTTCGCGCTCCATGGCCAGAAAGCCGAGGAGACCGGAGAGAAGAATGCCGGCCATCAGCAGATTGGCGGCGACGGGGTTGTGTACCCACCATGCAATGAGGCGTTCCACGGCTATCGCTACCGCGCGGCGTAGACGCGCTCATCGATGGTGGCCAGGCTCATGCCGGAGATGGGATTGCGCAACGCCGAGACAACGAGGCGCTCACCGGGGCGCAGCCCGGCGGTGATCACCGCATGATCCGCGTTGGCGTAGGCTACGCTCGCCTTGCGAATGTCCAGCAGTCCTCCCGAGTCCACCACGTACAACTGGTCACCGGGGCGCAGGCCCTTGCTCGGTATCTGCACCACGTTCTTCACCTCCCGTCCGTCGATGCTCACGTCCACGAACAGGCCCACGGCCATGGGCATGCCCTGTTCCGACACACCGGCGCCGTAGGGATCGGCGAGGTCGGCGGTGGCATAGATAAGGCGGGTGCCGGGGTCGATGGAAGCGTCGATGTGC
>CAXBBA010000366.1:0-3260 GCA_963973805.1 uncultured Halieaceae bacterium
CTTAGCCCCAGACCCGCGCCGCGAGGCGCGCTTGTATGGTGGTGGCCCCAATCAGAATGTCCAGCCTGGAGGGATTCTGGTCGGTGCCGATCTGGTACTGCTCCACCATCCGAATTGAAAACCCGAGCGACTTCGAGCGGACCGTCGTGCTCTCCGCGCCCGCCCCCGGCTTCATCAGGTCCGCCATGACGAAGGCAAACGCATCCGGGTGGTAGACGAACGACTGCGGACTCGCAGTGGTCGCCAGTGTGCCCCCGGCCGCCGCCGTGGCGCCGAGGACCGTGATGACCGCGTTGTTCGCCGGAGAGGCCGAGACGGTCTGCAACGCGCCCGAGGTGATAATCGACGGCGAAATCGGGAGCGTCGCCATCGCGCCGGACGAATCCGACGTATCAGCCGTGACCACGAACTGCTGCAACCGACCCGACGAGGAGTAGCTCAACGGGTTGACGCTGTTGACATCCGCGATGGTGAAGATGTCGCCCTTTTTCAGGCTCGCCGCGCCGGACGCCCAGCCATCGGTCGCAATCGTGCTCCCGGTCTGGTCCGCCCCGTTGACGAGCGGGGTCGAGGCGGTGAACGTCCCGGTCGTGTGCGTCGGCCGTACCGGGTCCTGATACCACCCGTCCACGCCCAACTGCTTCCGGCCGAACTGCCCCTCGGTGTAGTTCTCCGAAATCACCGCACTCGGATTGAAGAGCGACGAGGTGGTGTTGGCGAGCGTGCTCATGGCCAACGGGTCGAGCATCGCCACGCGCCCGAGCAGCGGGGTCGAGAGGTCCGTGAGTTTCACCCCGGCCTGCAGATACGTCAGCGTGGCCGTGGGTGTCGTGCCGGGTGTGCCGACCGAGGAGTAGATGTCCGGGTAGACGTTGTCAAACGCCAGGACCTCCGCCGCGTTGGCCAGGGCTTCCGCGCCCGGATTGACGTAGCGGGTGCGGATGTTGTCAAGCTCCGTCGTCGCCTGCGCTGACGAATACCCAAACGCCACGTTCTTCTGGTTGCTCAACGTGATGGGGACCGTCTGGTCGTAGAGATTCTGAAGCTGGAGGGCCTGCCCGTCGGTCACCGTGAACCGCTGGGGCAAGCGTGCATTGACCGTATTGCCGACTTTGGCGCCGGAAATGACGTAGGCATCGTCGTAAGTCCGATTGACGTGGGCGAGAAAGACCAGCTTGTTGATGAAGGCCCTCGCCACCTCTTTCGTCGTCCACGACGGCGTTGCTAGTGTATTGGCCATAGGAGTCCTCGATTACAACAGCCCGCGCTTCCGGTCGGCGGCGTTCATCCTCTTGAAATGTTCGTCAAAGGAGAGGTCGTCGGTCACATCGGTCGCGTCGGGCGTATGAGGCGAACTGCCGAGCGGCTGAATCGGCGGTTTCGCGTGACTGATGACTCGCGCGGGGCCGCCCAAGGGAGCTGAGGCCGCACTGAGTCGCTCTTCGAGCTTGCCCATTTCCCGGTACACTTCCGCCGGATGCAGCGTGGACAATCGCTGAGAATCGTCAGGGTGCGCGGAGAGCCACTGCAAGATTTTAATCCCCTGGGGGCTCTCCATCGCGAGATGTTGCATCGGCAGCGACATCGGGACATCCGGGTCGAACGTCTCATCGAGGTCAGGCGTCTCTGCGCGAGCTTTCGCGAGGCGCTCCTGCCACTGGGCCGCGTGGGCGGCCTGGGCCTCGTGTTGCGTTTGCTCCTGGTAATACTGCTGACGTCGCGTCTCGTAGTCGTGCTGGCGGGCGTCGGTCACGAAGGTCGCGAGGGCCGCCGTGTAATCGTCATAATTCTCAAACTGATCGGCCTTCGGGGACGCGGCCATCGACTTATAGCGCGCCCAATCCGGTGTGGCCGCGACCGGCTCCTCGCGGGCGGCGGGCTTGGACAGCACCGCCACCTGGGCCTCGGCCGCGTCGGCCCGGCGCTCGGCGTCACGTTGCTTGGCAATCGCTGCCTGGACCGCAGCTCGCGGATCGCGCCGACGGGTCTTCGCGACCGTCTCCGAGTCGATCGGCGCGGGCGCGTCCTCGCCGGACGTCTCAGCGGGCGCAGGGGCAGTCGTCTCCTCTTGCGCGCTTCCCGCAGGCGCGGAGTCCTCCGCTAGCTGGGGGTCGTCGGCAAACGCGAGCGTGATCTGGTCAGCATTTTCATGGTTGCTGTCGATCGTGATGTCGCCCGCCGTGACGGTCGCTGCGTCTGTCTGCATAAGCCTCAGTGATGTGGACGCCACGACAAAAGGGACGTGCCCATGACCGTTCCCGGTCACTGAACACGCCCCCTTGTCGTGTGCCCTCTGTGCGTCTCGCCTCCCAGGGTCAGGAGGTGTCAGCGCGGACATGACCCGCGCTCAAGCGAGACGACAAATTGTTGTTAATCTTTTATCACGGTCTTTCCCGATAAATCAACGACTCCGCTTCCCGAGCCCAGGGTATTTCGCCACCACGGCCCGACGAATCCCGGCCGGGCGTGGGGCATTGTGGGCCAGTTGCAGCGCCGACTTCGCCCGGTCGCGGGTGTTAATCGGAAAACTCCCCTTCGGGGCACCGCCGGACGGTCCTGCGAAACTTTTCACCGTGGGGTAGTTGCCCACATTGCTGCCGCCGGGCTTGGCGCGGGCGGCGCGGACGGACGCTGAGAGTTTTCGAGCCACTTATTTACCCTCTCCTCACATTATGCGCTGTTGTCATAGCACGGCTCGCCTTACACTCACACCATGCAATCCGCTAGGGTTCAACGACGACTTCGACGAAACAGAGCGAAATGCCCACGATGCGGGTTTATTGTTTGGGCCTATACGTGGGAGGCGTCCCAAGGCGCACAACGCGACCACACAGTTTTCGCGCACTCCGACACACGTAGTACTTGGGCAGTCACGGGTCAACTATTTCCTCCCCATCATCGGGGCGTGTGATGCCCTCAGCGGGCGCACCCTCTTCTTCATCGAGAATCCGCATGAGGTCTTGGATGGTCTTCGGCTCTTCACCTGGCAGCTCCTCGATGATGTCCAGGGTGGAGTCAGGCAGCGGAAACCCCACCTCCAGATTCATCAACACGTAGACGGCTTTCGAGGCTATTTCGGGGCTATGGAGCTTTGGTCCCGGCCCACCCAGGCGGTTGGAACCCACCGGCCGCATTGACGACGGCGTCAAGCGTCTGATCTTTCGAGAGACGTCCAGCACGATATTCTGACCATATCCTACCTACCTCTGCTTGAAGTGCCTTGTTGCTCTTTCGCGTCGGAGAGAACACGCCCTGCACGC
>CAXBBA010000367.1:0-3257 GCA_963973805.1 uncultured Halieaceae bacterium
TCTTGCGATGCAAAAACTTCAGGTCCAGTTCGAGCGCAACCTCGAGCCGGGTGTGGCACCGTCATGAGTACCGGCCCGAGAGCCATCGACAAGGAAAATCAGGCAACAGTTATGATCAGGCACCACCCGGAACTGGATATTCTCACGGATTACGCGGCGGGCACCCTGTCCCTTGCACAGGCCGCGTGCGTTTCCGTGCACCTCAACTACTGCGACAGCTGCGCTCGCAGCGTGAGTCAGCTGCAGGCCGTGGGCTCGTCACTCTTCGAGGTACTGGATCCGGAGCCGGTGGGCGACGCGCTGCTCAACCGGGTGCTGGAACGTCTGGACGACGATGCCCCATTGAGCTACGAGCGTCCCGCACTGTCGCAGCAGGACGCGACACCGGCGCTCCTGCGCCGCCTCATGGCGGGGGATTTCTCGGACCTGAGCTGGAAGAACGTCACCCGCGCCCTGCGCAGCACGCAGATCAAGACCGGAGATCCGCAGTTTGAGTTCTCCTTGATCCATATCCGTGCCGGCGGCCAGATCCCGGCCCACGATCACCGCGGCAGTGAGATGACCCTGGTTCTCCAGGGCGGCTTTGCGGATGACCGGGGCAGCTACAGTACGGGCGACTTTATCTACCGCAGCCGGAACGATGTGCATGCCCCGCAGGCCTTCGCCGACGAAGACTGCATCTGCCTTGCGGTGGTGGACGCGCCCCTGCGTTTCACCACCTGGAAATATCGCTGGATGAACCCCTTCCTGCGCCTCCAGGCGGGCTGACTCCCCGCCCCTCCCCCCTCTACGGCGCTCTTCGTTCCTTCCCGAGGGGCGTCATACCGCTTGGGGGTGATTGCAAAGTCGATTCCTAAGCTCCCGGCCCTTGTGCTAAAGTCTGCGCCCCCGAATATGGGGAGGGTGGTCCGCGCGCGGTGCGAATGCGCCGGTGAGACGCCGCAAAGCCACCCCCAAGACCAATCAAGACAGGCGAAATAGCTATGCAGTTAGGCGTTCCCAAGGAGCTCTTCCCGGGTGAGAACCGCGTACCTATGACGCCGGAAACAGCCAAGAAGCTGGTCCGGCTAGGTGCCACGATCCATATTGAAAGCGGTATGGGCCTGGGCAGTGGTTATCAAGACAGTGCGTATACCGAGGTGGGCGCCGAGATCGTGACGGATCGGGCGGTGTTGCTCGGCTCATCCGACATGCTGCTTCGCTTGCGCAAGCCGGACCTGGCGGAAATCCCCCAGATGAAGCGCGGCTGCATCCACATCAGTTACCTAGACCCCTTCAACGAGCACGATCTGGTGCGGGCTTTTGCCGAAGCGGGGGTCACCTCCGTCTCCATGGAAATGATTCCCCGCTCCACGCGGTCTCAGAAAATGGATGCCCTGAGCTCCCAGGCCAATCTCGCGGGCTACGTGATGGTGGTTCTGGCGGCGGCACACCTGCCGCGCATCTTCCCCATGATGATGACCCCGGCGGGCACGCTGAAGCCCGCCAAGGTCTTCGTTATCGGCGCCGGTGTGGCGGGTCTCCAGGCCATCGCCACCGCCAAGCGCCTGGGCGCCAAGGTCACGGCCTTCGATACGCGCCCCGTGGTCGCGGAGCAGGTCCAGTCCCTGGGAGCCACCTTCCTCGAGATCGACCTCGGTGAAACGGGACAGACCAAGGATGGCTACGCGAAGGAACTGACCCCTGAACAGGTTCAGAAGCAGCAGGACGCCCAGGCGGCGGTGATTGCCGAGTCCGACGTGGTCATCACCACAGCGCAGCTCTTCGGTCGCAAGCCCCCGGTGCTGGTATCTCGCGCGGTCGTCGAGTCCATGCAACCGGGCTCCGTGGTGGTGGATATGGCGGCCGAGACCGGCGGTAACGTCGAAGGCTCCGTACCCAATGAGGTCGTGGACATCAACGGCGTCACCGTCGTTGGCCTCGGCAACCTGCCCAACAACGTCGCCCGCGACGCCTCGGTCATGTACGCCAACAACCTGTTCAACCTGGTGGAAGACACCTGGGATAAAGAGACCGGAGCTTTTGTTCTGGATCTCGAGAACGACATTCTGCCGGGCTGCGTGATTACCCATGACGGGGCTGTGGTCAACGAGACGATCAAGAACATACTCGAGGGGGCCGCCTGATCATGGACGCCGTTTTTCTGACTTTTATTCTCATGTTGTCGATATTTCTCGGCTTTGAGCTCATCAACAAGGTGCCGGCAACGCTGCATACGCCGCTGATGTCCGGTGCCAACGCCATTTCCGGTATCACCGTGGTGGGTGCCGTGGCCCTCGCAGGCACGGGCCAGAAGGACCTGGCCAACTGGCTGGGCGCTGGCGCCGTGGCCCTGGCCTCGATCAACGTGGTGGGTGGTTACATGGTGACCGACCGCATGCTGGCCATGTTCAAGAAGAGGGAGGGCTGATCATGGGAGTTACTGCTCTTCTGATTCAACTGGCCTACGTCGTCTCGGCGGCGCTGTTTATCTTCGGCCTCAAGGGCCTGGGCTCCGCCGCTACGGCGCGCCGCGGCAACATGATGTCCGCCATCGGTATGCTGGTGGCCATCGTTGCCGCGCTGCTGGACCAGGGCATCGTGGACTACAGCTTTATCCTCGGCGGCATGGTCGTCGGCGGACTGATCGGTGCCGCGGCGGCACGCATGGTGCAGATGACTTCCATGCCCGAGATGGTCGCACTGTTCAATGGCTTTGGCGGCATGGCCAGCCTGCTCGTTGGTGTGGCGGCCATCAGCGGCGACGCCAGCGTGTTTACCCTGGTGACCATCGTCCTGTCGATCCTCATCGGTGGCGTGACCTTCACCGGCTCCCTGGTGGCCTGGGGCAAGCTCAGTGAGACAATCTCCAGCGGCGCCGTGCAGTTCGGCGGCCAGCAGCTGGTGAATGGCCTCATCGTGGTGGCCATCGTGCTGGCGGGCGTGATGTTCTGCCTCGATCCCAATGCGTCCGTGTGGCTGGTGGTAATGATCGTCCTGGCCCTGCTCTTCGGCGTCATGGCGGTGATCCCCATCGGCGGTGCCGATATGCCCGTGGTGATCTCCCTGCTGAACTCCTACTCGGGCCTCGCGGCCTGTGCGGCGGGTTTCGCGATCAACAACAACATCCTGATCGTGGCGGGCTCCCTCGTGGGCGCCTCGGGCATCATCCTCACGCAGATCATGTGCAAGGCGATGAACCGCTCCCTGTCCCACGTACTGTTCTCGGGCTTCGCTTCGGTGAGCAACGAACAGACCGAAGTGGAGGGCGAAATCAA
>CAXBBA010000368.1:0-3256 GCA_963973805.1 uncultured Halieaceae bacterium
ACAGATCGCCTTTGACGTCGGACAGAAACACCAGAACCCCTGCGGCGGCATTGTTGGCGGCGTCGATGGCCTGTTCCGGAGATGCGGTGCCCGATCCCGCCTGGGCCTTGTTGTGCGTGCCGATACCGTGGGTGAAGTAGCCGTTGGTGGCCAGCGCCGTACCTGGAGCCAGCAGTACTGCGGCGATCGCGCTGAGGGTGAGTCCGGTGCCCCGGGGGCAGCGGCGAGGGAGACTGGGAGCCCGCATAAAGATACCTTCTGTTGTCTTATCGTTATGTAATTGATTGCGCGTACGCCAGGGTAGACGCAAATATTATTATATTAAGATATTGATATTTAAGGCGGGTGTAAACCTTGAGGGAACGGGAAAATGCCAGATACAGCCGAGCGCCTGCCGCGCAGAGATTCCCTTGCGCCGGTGTCCCTGGCTAGCTCTCGTCCTGCTCGCAGTACAGCTCGTAGAGCACGGAAATCACCTGTGCGACCTTCGGGTCGGCGATGGAGTAGTACATGGTCTGGGCATCCCGGCGGGCCGTCACCACGCCCTCATGGCGCATGCGGGCGAGGTGCTGGGAGAGGGGTGATTGCTTGATGTCCAGATTTTTCGACAGCTCGCCCACGGACTGCTCGCCGAACTTCAGCTGGCACAGCACCATCAAGCGGTCCGGGTGCCCCAGCAGCTTGAGCAGGTCGCTCACATCCGCCGCCGAGTTGTGCATGACTTCCAGATCCATAAGTCTCCAGTGTTTGCTATATGAGCAATTTATAATATATTAATTATCGCGTGGGTGAACACGGACCCGCGGGCGGGTCAGATAATTTGATAACAGGAACGCCATAATGCAGAAACAAAGGGAGCTGGATCAACTGATCCAGTCCGTGGCTGAAGCCGGAGAGAAGCTGCCGGTCAGCGAGCGACGCAATTTCCTCAAGAACGGCCTCGCCCTGCTGGGCGCTACGGGGGTGGCGGCCGCCGCTCGCGGCGCCGGCCCGGGTGTGCCCCCGAGCGTGCCGTCCTGGACTCGCAGCCTCGGCTCCAGCGTCAACACCAACCCCTATGGCATGCCATCGCCCCACGAGGCGCACGTCAAGCGGCGCACGGTGGAATGGCTCACCGCCGACAAGATCGCGTCGGTCAGCTTCACGCCGCTGGCGGATCTCAAGGGCATCATCACTCCCAGCGGAGTGGTCTTCGAGCGCTACCATGCGGGTCTGCCCGACGTGAATCCCGATCACCACCGGCTGATGATCCACGGCATGGTCGATCGGCCCATGATTTTTTCCATGGACGACCTCCAGCGCTTCCCCTCCGTCAGCATGATTCGCTTTCTCGAGTGCCCCGCGAACGGCGGTATGGAGTGGCGTGCGGCGCAGATGGATCGCCTGCAGTTCTCCCACGGCATGCTGGCCTGCTGCGAGTGGACCGGTGTGCTCCTGTCCACGCTGCTGCAGGAGTGTGGCGTGCAGAAGGACGCGAGCTGGATTCTGGCCGAGGGCAGTGACGGATCCCACATGAGCCGGTCCATACCGATGGAAAAGGCGATGGACGACGCCCTGATCGTGTACGCCCAGAACGGAGAGATGCTGCGCCCCGAGCAGGGGTACCCCGTGCGCCTGATCAACCCGGGCTGGGAGGGCAATACCTGCGTCAAGTGGCTGCGGCGCCTGGAGGTGGGGGATCAGCCCTGGTATCACCGCGAAGAGACATCCAAATACACGGACCTGTTGCCCAGCGGCAAGGCCCGGGAATTCACCTTTGTGCAGGAGGCCAACTCCGTACTGACCAACCCCTGCCCGGAGAAACCCCTGGGCAAGCCCGGCAAGATCTGGGTCGAGGGCCTGGCCTGGTCCGGGCGCGGCCGCATCAAGCATGTCGACGTGTCCTTCGATGGCGGCGTGAGCTGGAAACAGGCGCGCTTCACCAGCGTGGTCGAGCCGCGGGCCCTGACGCGTTTCGGTATCGAATGGGAATGGAATGGCCAGCCGGCATTGCTGCAGAGCCGGGCGGTGGACGAGACGGGCTATGTGCAGCCCACCTACCGCCAGCTCCGCGACGCTCGGGGCTCGTCGTCCATCTACCACAAGAACGCCATCCATACCTGGAAGCTCAACAGTGACGGGAGCGTGGTCAATGTTCAGATTTCCTGAGATCGCAATAATTCTTGGCGCCACGGTGTTGATCGCGTCGCCCGCGCTGGCGGAGAAGGCGGGCCACTATGGCTATGGCACACCCGCCAGCCCCGAGCAGATTGCGGGCTGGGACATCGACGTGCGCCCGGATGGCCAGGGCCTGCCTCCAGGCGAAGGCAGCGTCGAAGACGGCGAATACCTCTACGAGGAGAAGTGTGCCCTGTGTCACGGCTCCTTCGGCGAGAGCGTCGGCGGCTACCCGGCCCTGGCCGGGGGCGACGGCAGCCTCACGGACCCGCGGCCCAAGAAAACCGTGGGCAGCTACTGGCGCTACACCTCTACGCTGTGGGACTACATTCACCGTGCCATGCCCTTCACGCAGCCCGAGTCCCTCGAGGACGACGAGGTGTACGCAATCACCGCCTACGTGTTGCACCTGAACGACATCGTCGACTACGACTTTGTGCTCACGCAGGACAACCTCACGGATGTGCGCCTGCCCAATGAAGACAACTTCATCGACGAAGAGCGACCGGACACCCGCAACAAGCGCTGCATGAAACGGTGCAAGGATCCCGCGCAGATCGCCATCCTGTCCGAGGCTGCGGCGTACCTGCCCGAGGGAGGCCCCGATGCCCTGTATTCGGAGCACGAGCCGACGGAGCAGGCGGTGGTGACCACGCTCACGGGCAGTGGTGTCTACGAGCGCCATTGTGCACTCTGCCACGCCGAGGGCATCGGCGGCGCACCGCGCTCCGGTGACACCGGGGAGTGGGAAACGCGCATTCGCAAGGGCGTAGAGACGCTGTATCGCCATGCCATCGAAGGCTATACCGGGGGCGACGGCATCATGCCGCCGAAGGGAGGGTTCGTGAATCTCCCCGACGAAGAGGTGCGCCTCGCGGTGGACTATATTGTGGAGCAGAGCAAATGAGGATCAGTGCGATGAACCGAAGGTATCTGCGCAGCGTCGGCGGGGGATTGGCCTGGGCAGTGCTGGCGGCAGCCCTGGCCATACCGGCAGGGGCGACGGATGCCCAGGACCTGGCCGCGGGCAAGGCCATCGCTTCGGATCGCAACGGCGGGAATTGCTTTTCCTGCCATATGGCCGAGGGGGCTGAGATGG
>CAXBBA010000369.1:0-3256 GCA_963973805.1 uncultured Halieaceae bacterium
CGCGACGGCGGGCGCGATGAAGGTGCTGTTGACCACGCTGTAGTGCAGTTCGTAGGGGCCGAAGCGCTCCGATTGCTGGGCCCGGGCGAAGGGTGAAGCGAGCAAGGTGCTGAGCAGAATCAGTGCTGCGGCTTGCGCCAGGTCGATGCGGGACAAACGGCTCACGGGGAAGGGAATCATAGATACCTCGTTGCTAAGACCGGTGGAGTGGGCGCTCCCCATCAGCGGCTGATGTGGTAGATCGCCGTGGTGGCAAACAGGTTGGGCCAGCGCCGTGCCAGTTTGCTCTGCCCGCCTTCCCCGCCGATCATGTCCCGGCCCAGAATGCGGATGCCGCGCTGGCGACACAGGGTTTCGAAATCCCGCACGGTACAGAAATGGATGTTCGGTGTGTCGTACCAGCTGTAGGGCATGAACTTTGACACGGGCATGCGGCCCCGCGTTGCCAGGTGCAGGCGGCAGCGCCAATGGCCGAAATTGGGAAAGGTGACGACGCATTCCCGGCCGATGCGCAGCATTTCTTCGAGCACCTGGTCCGGGTAGTGCACGGCCTGCAGGGCGTGGGCCATGACCACCATGTCGTAGCTCTGGTCCGGGAAATTGACCAGGGGGCTGTCCAGGTCCTGCTCGACAATCGAGAGCCCCCGGGCGACCGCTGCCGTGATGGCGTCGGGATCGATCTCGATGCCCGTGACCACCGCTTCCCGCTCCGCGCGCAGCAGCGCCAGAAACTCGCCGTCGGCGCAGCCGAGATCCAGCACGCGGGCGCCGGGGCGAACCCAGCGCAGGATGTGCGTCAGGTCCTGGCGCATCAGGTCGCCACCCGTTTCAGATAGGCCTCGAGCATCGCGAGGTAGCGGGGAATGGGTAACAGGAAGGCGTCGTGGCCCTCATCGGCGACGATTTCGGCATAGCTCACGGGGCGTTCCGCGGCGAGCAGCGCATCCACAATCTCCCGCGAGCGGGCCGGGGAGAAGCGCCAGTCCGTGGAGAAGGACAGCAGCAGATAATCACACTGGGAGCGCCGGAAGGCGCCCACCGGGTCGTCGTCGGGCCCGCCCAGGTCGAAGTGGTCCAGGGCCCGGGTCATGAGCACGTAGGTGTTGGCGTCGAAGGACGTCGAGAAGCGCGCGCCCTGGTAGCGCAGATAGCTCTCGATCTGGAACTCCCGGGGACCGTCGTCATCCTCTTCGCCCTCGGTGGCCTGCAGCTCCCGGCCGAAGCGATTGGCCATGGCATCGTCGGACAGGTAGGTGATGTGGCCGACCATGCGCGCAAGGGCCAGCCCCTGCGCCGGCAGCGTGTTTTCGCGCAGGTAGTGGCCGTCGCACCAGCCGGGATCCGAGATGATGGCGCGGCGGGCGATCTCGTTGAAGGCGATGTTCTGGGCGCTGAGTTTCATGGCTGCGGCAATGGCGACGCAGTGGCGCACGCGCTCGGGATAGCGCAGGGACCAGGCCATGGCCTGCATGCCCCCCAGGCTGCCGCCGATGACGGCGGCCCAGCAGTCGATGCCGAGGCGGTCCGCCAGGCGGGCCTGGGCATCCACCCAGTCTTCGACCTGGGGCTGGGGAAAGTCCGGCCCCCAGACTTCGCCGGTGGCCGGATTGATGCTGGTGGGGCCCGTGGAGCCGTGGCAGCCACCCAGATTGTTCAGGGACACGACGAAGAAGCGCTTCGTGTCGATGGGCTTGCCGGGGCCGATGCACACGTCCCACCAGCCCGTCTTGCGCTCGTCGTCACTGTGGCGGCCGGCGGCGTGGTGATGGCCGGAGAGCGCGTGGCAGATTAGCACCGCATTGCTCGCGGTGGCGTTCAATTCACCATAGGTCTCATAGATCAGATCGTAGGCCGGCAGGCTGCCCCCCGCCGTGAAGTGCAGGGGACTGTCAAAGTGCTCGACGCGGGGCGTAACGATGCCGACCGAGGTGGAATCCATGGCGAAGTCAGGAGCCTCAGATGCCCATCACCAGCGCGGGGTGCAGACCGATGCCGGCGGCAACGTTGCGCAGCACGATGGAGAGGATGTTGATGAGCACCAGCACCAGGATCGGCGAAAAGTCCATTCCGCCCATGGGAGGCAGGATTTTGCGGAACGGCGCCATGACTGGTTCCGTGATCTGCAGCAGCAGGAACGCTGCGGGGTGCGAGGTTCCCGGCGCCACCCAGCTCAGAATAATCATGCCAAAGAGGGCAAAGAGATAGATCTTGACCAGCAGTCCGAGCACCGCCACCACGGCCCAGGCCAGCAGCAGGCTGACGCCCGGCAGTGAAAAGCCATTCATGAGCAGCAGGGCGACGATACCCACCAGTTGCACCAGCACGGCGAGCACAAAGGAGGCGGCATCGAAGCGCCCCCGCGCGGGCAGGATGCGCCGCAGGGGCACCACCAGGGGATTCGTCGCCCGCACCAGGAACTGGGACACGGGATTGTAGAAATCCGCCAGGGACAGCTGGAGGACAAAGCGCATGAGCATGATCAGCAGATAGATGCCGATCACGGTCTGAATCAGGTAGAGAAAAACTTCGTTGAGCGCGTTCATGGGTATATTCAGTTCATTCCTTGCAGGCCCAGGGGGCGGTTGCGGTCAGGCCAGCTCTCGGGCGAGTTCGACGGAGCGGGCCGCACAGTCTTCCATGGCGTCGCGCACCACAGTACCGATACCAGCCTGGTCAAAGCTGGCGAGCGCCCGCTCCGTCGTGCCGCCGGGGCTGGTGACGCGTCGACGCAGTTCCGCTGCGTCCACATCGCTTTCGGCGAGCATGTGCCCCGCACCGAGACAGGTCTGGGCACATAGTGTACGCGCGCTTTCTTCATCCAGACCCATGGACCGGGCCGTTTCAATCATGGCTTCCATCAGGCGGAAGAAGTACGCGGGACCGGAGCCCGAGAGAGCGGTCACCGCATGGAGCAGGGCCTCGTCGTCCACCCAGCGGACGACGCCCACGGATTCCATGATCGTGGTCGCGCGTTCGCGCTGTTCCGGCGCCAGGGATTCGGGGGCGTACAGGGCGCTGGCACCCAGGCCCAGCAGCGCCGGTGTATTGGGCATGCAGCGCGCGAGGTCCGGCACGGGGCCGAGCCAGCGGCGCAGGCTCTCCAGTTCGACACCGGCGGCGATGGACAGCAGCAACTGCCCGGGCTTGAGCGCCGGGGCCAGTTCGCGGCATACGCCCGCCAGCACCTGGGGTTTGACCGCCAGCACGACCACGTCGGCATCCGCCACGGCTGCGCCATTGTCCGTATCCAGGCGCG
>CAXBBA010000370.1:0-3239 GCA_963973805.1 uncultured Halieaceae bacterium
TCGATTGTTATCCGCTCCATGCGGCGATGCGCCGGAAAGTAGTCGTTTACGGGCTTGTGCTGCGTGCTGCGATTGTCCCAGATGGCGATGCTGTTGGGCTCCCAGCGAAAGCGCACCGTGAACTCGTCGGTGACCATATGCGAGTAGAGGAAGGCCAGCAGAGAGTCGCTCTCTTCACGGGACAGTTCCTGAATGTGGGTGGTAAACAGGGAATTGACAAACAACAGCTTGAGCCCCGTTTCCGGGTGTGTACGCACGACTGGGTGCACCACGGGAGGATTCGCCTCTACCGCCGCCGCCAGGCGCTCCCTACCCCCCGGCTCCGCCAGGCTCTCTTTAAAGCCCCAGGTGAAGTCATGCACCGCCGTGAGTCCCTGCAGAAACTCCTGCATGGATGGCGACAGCGCAGCGAACGCGGCGGTCATGCTGGACCACAGCGTATCGCCGCCCCGGGGCGGGGTGACCACCGCGCGCAGCACCGTGCCCACGGGCGGATGGCGGCGAAAGGTCATGTCGGAATGCCAGGCCTCTATGCGCGTGGGCTTCTCTGCCGTGCTTTCGAGAATCGTGATCTCGGGGAACCCCGGCACCGTCGCATAGGCAGGGTGAGTCTGCAGGGGACCAAAGGCCAGGGCGAGGTCCCGCTGCGATGCCGGACCGATGTCCTGATCCCGAAAAAAAATCACCTGGTGCTCATTCAAGGCGTCCCGCAACGCCTGAATCTGCTCCGGCCCCAATGACATTGAAAGATCGAGCCCGCGAACTTCCGCCCCAAGGGCTCCCGCAAGGGGCAGGAGGTCAAGCATGGGAGTACCTACAGCCAGGGCACCCGAATGTCGGGGCGAAAACGAGAGATGCGAGAACAAACATGCCGGCTGCCCGGAAAACTGCGGGAGCCGTATCTTCGCAAGCTCCCCCGCTGCCTGTCCACAGGTAGCCGGCGCGTTAGATCGGATGCACCCGAACAGGCAAATCCGCGTATCCGCGAACGAAATTGGACTGAACCCGCTGCGGTGGACCCACCAGCTCGACGAAGCTGAAGCGAGCCATGATCTCTTCCCAGAGAATACGCAGCTGCATCTCCGCCAGGCGATTCCCCATGCAGCGATGCACTCCGAAGCCGAAGGATATGTGGTGCCGTGGATTTTCGCGGTCAATGATAAACCGGTCCGCATCCTGAATGGCGTCTTCGTCGCGATTCCCGCTCACATACCACATCACGACCTTGTCATCCTTGCGAATGGTCTGGCCGCCAAACTCCACGTCCTCCGTCGCACGACGGCGCATGTGCATGAGCGGGGTCTGCCAACGGATTATCTCGGAGACCATGGAAGGGATCAGGCCCGGATCTGCGCGAAGCTTGTCGTACTCTGCCGGATTTTCATTCAGAGCGAGCACTCCCCCACTGGCGGAATTGCGGGTGGTGTCATTGCCGCCAACGATGAGGAGCCCGAGATTGCCCAGGTACATCATGGGATCGTCAATCATGTTTGCGGTCTGGGGGTCCCGCTGCAACAGCGTGATCAGATCGAAGCCCCCGTCCCGTCCCTTGCGCTCATGCCAGAGACGGGTGAACCACTCGGCACATTCGCCAAGACCGGCCATGCGCTCTTCTTTGGTAAAGGTGCCCCCGGCGATCTCCGGCGTCCCGGTAAACAGATCGGACCAGTAGGGTAGCTTGCCTCGGTGCTCGAAGGGAAAATCAAACAGCGTGGCCAGCATCTGCGTCGTGAGGTTGATGGACACGTGATCCACCCAGTTGAAGGTCTCGCCCACGGGAAGACCATCGAGGATCGCCTGCACCCGGGTACGAATCAGGCCCTCCATTTCCTGCAGGTTCTGGGGAGCGACCACGGACTGCACCGCGCGACGCTGCACATCGTGCTCCGGAGGGTCCATGGAAATGAAATTCCGCAGCGGCATGTCTTCGTCGATGTCCCCGATGATGATGAAGGGCTCCGAAGAAAACTGCTGGAAGTTGCTGTCGACGCTGACGATGTCATCGAAACGGGTGATGGACCAGTAGGGCCCGAAGTCACTCTCCGCACAGTAGTGCACGGGCGCCTCAGTTCTCAGACGCTCAAAATAAGGGCGCCACGCGTCCTGGGCGTACAGGCGTGCATCGGCCACATCGATGTCTTCAAGGGCGATGGTCCACGGGTCGGTGATAAGGGCTTCCTGGTTCATTGCATCGTCCTCACATCTGAAATTCGGGAAGGCGAACAACCATGCCCTCCATGGCGGGAGTAACCTCGATCTGGCAACTCAGGCGAGAGCCATCGGCGCGGTCCGGTCGCATACCGAGCATGGACTCCTCCATATAATCGGCGTCACCGGCGATGGCTCGCCAGGGCTCTTCTACGAAGCAGTGGCAGGTCCCGCAAGCGCAGGCGCCACCGCAATCCGCATCAATACCGGGGACCCCGTGCTCAAGGGCGTTCGCCATGAGTGATTTACCCGGTTCGGCCTCAATTGTGTGTTCTTCGCCGCTGAAGGCGATCAGGGTGATCTTTGCCATGGGAATCTTCTTGTTATGCGTTTATCCCTGAACCTTACGCTTGTGCGGGGACTAGCAGGGGTTATATATTGCCAACAAGGGGTTATAAATTGCCAATCCCGGACACGGAAGTGAGGTATATGCTGTGGAAGCCCAGATTCCGAGCACCTATTCGCGAATCGTTGCGCGCATGCTCGGTCTGCAGGAGCGGGAGCTGCCCCTGCTGCTTGACGGCACAGGCCTCGCGGCCGAGATTCTTCTACCCGGGGACGAGACCCCGATCACCGGGCCGCAGCAGATCCGGATTCTGGAGAATGGCCACCGCCTGATGAAAACACCGGGGTTTGGTCTCGCCCTGGGAGCGCAGCTCGGACCGGCATCCCACGGCCCCGTGGGCTACCTCAGCCTCGCGAGTCCCACCCTGCTGTCCGCACTGGAAGCTTACGCAGAATTCATTCCCGTACGCCTGCCGATCCTCAACATGGAGGTTCACCTGACTCCCCAATGGTTGGACTGCGTGTTCCGTACGCGGCTGGCGGTGCCGGCGCACATTGAGCAAAGCATGGCAGAGTCCTTCGCCGTGTCCATCCAGTGCATCGCGGAGGAGATTCTGCGTGGCCCCTGCATTGATGCGCAAATCGCGTTTCAGCATTCGAGAGCCGATTACGCTGACCTTTATGCAGAGCAAATCCATGGGTCCTATTGCTTTGGCGGCGACCGGGTTCACTATCGCCTCCCCGCC
>CAXBBA010000371.1:0-3236 GCA_963973805.1 uncultured Halieaceae bacterium
GCCGCGTTATCACCTTCCATATCAATCCCGAGGCGCGCTGGTCCAACGGCGACCCGATCACGGCGGATGATTACGTCTGGAGCTGGATGCGTGCCCTGCATCCCGACATGGGCAACCTCTATGCCTACATGCTGTTCCCCGTCGCCAACGCCGAGGCTTTCTTCAGTCGCAAGATCGACGATTTCAGCGAGGTGGGCGTGAAGGCCGTCGATCCCCACACGCTGGTGGTGACGCTGACTGAGCCCACGCCCTACTTCATCCAGCTGATGGATCACTACAGCACCTTTGCCGTGCACCGCCCGACCATCGAGAAGCACGGCAAGTTCACGGACCGCTTCACCCGCTGGACCCGGGTCGAAAACATCGTCAGCAACGGCGCCTTCGTCCTCGAGGAGTGGCAGCTGAACCGCCGCATCACCATGCGCCGCAGCGAGACGTACTGGGACCGCGACCGCGTGCGCCTGAACAAGGTGGTGTTCTATCCCACCGAGAACGTGGTGTCCGAGGAGCGGGGCTTCCGCGCCGGACAGCTGCACTACACCCAGAGCATTCCCCTGGACAAGATTCCCGTGTACCAGGCCATGGAAGACTCGCCCTATCTGCAGGAACCCTATCTCGGCACCTACTACTACCTCATCAATACCACGCGCCCCCCCATGGATGACGTCCGTGTTCGCCGCGCGCTGTCGATGGCGGTGGATCGCGACACGCTCATGGCGACGGTGATGCAGGGATCGGCCTACTCCGCCTACAGCATCACTCCGCCGGGCACCCTGGGCTACCAACCGCCGCAGACCTTCACCTACGATCCCGAGGAAGCGCGGCGCCTGCTGGCCGAAGCGGGCTATCCCGATGGCGAGGGCTGGCCGGGCATCGAGCTGATCTACAACACCTTTGAAAGCCACCGCAAAATCGCCGTGGCCGTGCAGCAGATGTGGAAGGACAACCTGAACATCGAGGTCACCATCGCCAACCAGGAGTGGAAGGTTTACCTGGATGCCGTATCGTCCATGAACTTCGATATTGCCCGCCGCGGCTGGATCGGCGACTACGTGGATCCGAACAACTTCCTGGACCTGTATCTCACCGACGGCGGCAACAACAACACGGGCTATTCCGACCCCGCCTACGATGAACTCATCACGGTCACCGCCCCCCAGGCGAAGACCCGGGAAGAACGCTTCGCGGCGTTCTACGAAGCAGAGAAAATTCTCATGGAGCAGATGCCGATCCTGCCCATCTACACCTACACCAGCAAGCACCTCATTCACCCCAGCGTTTGCGGATTACCTCCCAATCTCATGGACTCCCTCAACCTGAAGTACGTGTGGCTCAAGGCCGATCGTACGAGCCCTTCGGAGCCCTGTGACTGATGGGACGTTTTCTTGCCATACGCCTGCTGCAGGCGATTCCTGTGATCCTCGCGGTCATCACCGTGACCTTCTTCCTCATACGCATCGCCCCCGGCGGCCCCTTCGACAGCGAGAAGGCGGTGATCCCCGAGGTGAAAGCCGCACTGGAGGCCCAGTACCGCCTGGACCTGCCACTCTTTCAACAGTACACCGCCTACCTCGGAGACCTGGCCCAGGGGGACTTCGGCCCGTCCTTCAAGTACCCGGGCCGCAGCGTCAACGAACTCATCGGAGCGGGCCTGCCCGTGACCGCGGAACTGGGGTTCTACGCGCTGCTCATTGCCACGCTCATCGGCGGCCTGGCGGGGGTGATTGCCTCGCTCAAACCCAACACACCCCAGGACTACATCCCCATGGCCCTGGCCATGATCGGCATCTGCATGCCCACGTTCCTGCTCGGCCCGCTGTTGCTCCTGCTCTTTGGCATCGAGCTGGAATGGCTGCCGGTCTCGGGCTGGGGGGACATCCCCGGCGACAAGCTGCTGCCGAGCATCACCCTGGGCGCCGCCTACGCGGCCTACATCGCCCGCCTGTCCCGCGCGGGTATGCTCGAGGTGCTGTCCCAGGACTACATCCGCACCGCCTGGGCCAAGGGCCTGCCCGAATGGCAGGTCGTGGTGAAACACGGGCTGCGCGGGGGACTGCTACCGGTGATCTCCTTCCTCGGCCCTGCCTTTGCGGGCCTCCTCGCCGGCTCCTTCGTCGTCGAGACCATCTTTCAGATTCCCGGCCTGGGCCGCTTCTACGTGCAGGCCGCCTTCAACCGCGACTACACCATGATCCTGGGCACCACGGTGTTCCTGTCCACGCTCATCGTGTTGTTCAACCTGCTGTCTGACGTGCTCGCCGCGTGGCTGAATCCCCGCCTGCGGCACCAGTTTGGAGGCAAGGCATGAATACGGACATGATTACGGATATCTCCCAGGCCGAGGAAGGCACCTCGCTGTGGCAGGACGCCTGGGTGCGCCTGCGCAAGAACCACCTCGCCGTGCTCGGCCTGATCGTGCTGGTGTTCATGATCACCGTGGCCCTGCTCACGCCCTGGATCGCGCCCTACGCCTACGACGCCCAGGACCTGAACCTGGGTGCCACGCCACCCTCGGCGGCGCACTGGCTGGGTACCGATGTGTTCGGCCGGGACCTGCTCACGCAGATCATGTTCGGCGGCCGCATCTCGCTGGCGGTGGGCTTTATCGCCACCAGCGTGGCCCTGCTCATCGGCGTGACCTGGGGCGCCATCGCAGGCTACGTGGGCGGGCGCACAGACGCGGTGATGATGCGCCTGGTGGACATACTCTACGCCCTGCCTTTCATGATCTTCATCGTGCTGCTCATGGTGGTCTTCGGCCGCAACATGGTGCTGCTGTTCCTCGCCATCGGCGCCGTGGAATGGCTGACCATGGCGCGCATCATGCGCGGCCAGGTGCAGTCCCTGCGCCAGCAGGAGTTCGTGGAGGCCGCCGTGTCCCTGGGCTTGCCGCCGGCCACGATCATCCGCCGGCACCTGATTCCCAATGCCCTGGGGCCGATCATCGTGTACACCACACTCACGATTCCCAGCGTCATGCTCCTCGAAGCGTTCCTGAGCTTTCTGGGCCTGGGTATTCAGCCCCCCCAGACCTCCTGGGGCCTGCTCATCTCCTACGGTGCCGAAACCATGGAAGAGTATCCCTGGCTGCTCATCTACCCGGGCCTGACCCTTACCATCACGCTTTTCTCGCTGAACTTCCTGGGTGACGGCCTGCGCGACGCCCTCGACGTGCGCGGGTCCAAGGACTGATTATGGCTCTGTTGGACGTCAAAGACCTCGCCGTCAGCTTCGTC
>CAXBBA010000372.1:0-3220 GCA_963973805.1 uncultured Halieaceae bacterium
ATGATCTTGCCCGCCTCGATGGACATGAAGAAATAGCCGCGGATGTTTACTTCTACGGTCTTGTTGTAAGCGCCGAGATCGGTGTCGAGCACGTGGCCGAAGTAGGGGTTGGTGGCGGCATTGTTTACGCAGATATCCAGACGTCCGTGCGTTGCGCGGATGTGCTCGAAGATCGCGCTGATGTCCTCCAGGCGACCCACGTGGCAGGGGAACGCCTCGGCCTTGCCTCCGGCTTCCACGATGGAGGCGGCGACGGCGGTGCAGTCCTCCTCTTTGCGGCTCGACACGATGACGTGGGCACCGTACTCGGCCAGGAGCCGTGCAATGGCTTCGCCGATACCGCGACTGGCGCCGGAAACGAGGGCAATTTTGCCTGAGAGGTCAAAGAGGGATTCGGCCATAATCTGATCCTTGTCGTGGGGTTTGGGTTTGGCTGTGCCCTCCGTTGCCGCTCTCGGGGAGAGCCCGCAACGGGGGCGGATTTTCAGGACTGCTGATTCTACGGTCTCAGGGCCCGCCGTGCACCGCTGCAGTGCCGGTCCGCGCCGCAAAGAACGCCCAGCACCAATACAGCACAACCATCAGCAACGGCAGCGCGAGGGCAAGGGAGAACCCGCCCACGCCCAATAGCGCCCCGGTCAGCAGGGGACCGAGAATACGGCCGATGCCCGCCGAGGCGCTCGCGGCACCCATCAGGCGCCCCCGATCCTCGGTAGAGCCCACACGACTGGTCATTGCGCCCAGCACCGGCATGCACAGCGTAGCGCCGCTCAACGCCAGCAGCAGGGCGGTCACCATTGTGGCGGCGCCGGAGGCGAACTGGGCCAGCACCTGCCCGAGGAGGAGCAGGCTGATGCACACCCGCAGGAGCTTGAGCTCACCCAGAAGCGTAACCAGACGCCCCATGAGCAGCCCCTGATTCAGGGCCATCATCGCCCCCACAACACCGAACACAATGCCCACCTCCCGCGACTCCCAGCCCGCCCGGGCGTGGACCCACAGGGGGAATAGATAGGTGATGGCGCTGATGGCGCCCGTGTGCAGGGCAAACTGCGTCATGAGCAGGCGACTGCGAGTCGCCTTGAGCAGCCGCCACATCCCCTCGCGAACAGTGCCCCGGGGACTCGCGCTATGGTGGTGGGATTCCGGTAGGAACAGCCAGGCCGCGAGCACCGCAAGCAGTGACATTACCCCGGCCACGAGACAGTGCACGGTGAAACTGCCCTCGGGGCCCGCCAGCAACCCGCCGAGCACGGGGCCCAGCACCATACCGAGGCCGAAGGCGGCACCGATAAGCCCCATGCCCCTGGCCCGGTCCGCCGGAGTAGTCACGTCCGCCATCATCGCCGAGGCGACGGGGAAGTTCCCCGCCATGATGCCCGCGACGCCCCGGGCCAGATACAGCGTGGCCAGGGACCCCGCCGTGCCCAGCAGCAGGTATCCCCCGGCGGCACCGAGGGTACAGATGATCAGCACGGGCTTGCGTCCGATGCGGTCCGACAGCCGCCCCCAAAGGGGTGCGACAACGCTGGCAAAGAAGGCGTAGGTGGCAATGATCAGCGCGATATCGAAGGTGCTGCCCCCCAGGCGGGGGGTGATAAACGGCAGGATGGGGATCACGATGCCGAAGCCAACCATGTCCAGCAGCACCACCATGAACAACAACAGGCCATGGCGGCGCAACTTTGCCTGCGAGGCTGAAGATACCGCGCTGATGAATCAGCCCTGCCAGCGGCGAATAGCCGTATTGCTGATGCCGAACAGGTCCAGAGCGCGGCCCACACTCTGGGTAGCAAATTCGTCCAGGGTTTCGATGCCGGTATAGAACGCGGGGACCGGCGGCGCGATCACCGCCCCCATCTCTGACAGCTGGGTCATGGTGCGCAGATGTCCCGTGTGCAGCGGCGTCTCGCGCACCATCAGCACGAGGCGGCGGCGCTCCTTGAGCACCACATCCGCGGCCCGCGTCAGTAACGTTGAGGTCACACCCGTAGCGATCTCCGACATGGTGCGCACGGAACAGGGCGCGATCAGCATGCCATCCGTCAGGAACGACCCGCTGGCGATCGCCGCGCCCACGTTCTTCACGGCGTACACCACATCCGCCTCGGCCCGCAATGCTTCCGCACTGATGTCCAGCTCGTGGTGCAGCGTCAGCTCCGCGGACTTGCTCATCACCAGGTGCGTTTCCACCCCGGCGAGGCGCAGCATCTGCAGGGCACGCAGGCCCAGAACGATGCCCGAGGCACCGCTGATTCCGACGATGATTCTGCCCATGGGGACTCCTGCTGAACGGCACCGGCACTCTAGCAGGACCGGCTGCTGCACCCAAAGCAAATCCCGCAGCATCTCCCGGGAACCCGCAGCACAGCGAAGTTGTTAACCTTAAAGCCCTTTTTTAGGTTAACATCTGCGCCCTTTCTCCTTCAGGCAAAGGAACCGCCACCATGAAAGGACCCGGTTTTCCCCTCCGCCGGCTTATGCTTCTCCTGCCCCTCGCGACGACCGCATCCACCGGCGTCGCGGCCGCCAGCGATGACGCAAGCGCAATGCTGGAGGAGGTTGTCGTGCGCGCCCGCAAGCTGGCGGTAGCTGAGTTCGACGCCCCCCTGGCCATCGACCGCCTGGGCAGCGACGAGCTCCAAAGCCTGCAGATCCGCGATCTGACGCGCCTGACCACGGGCCTGCCGGGCGTGGCCCTGGACGATGTGGGCACTCGCCGGGGAACGGCAAACTTCTCGATTCGCGGCCTGGGTATCAACAGCTCGATTCCGTCCATCGACCCCACGGTGGGGGTGTTCATCAACGACGTCTACATAGGCATCAACAATGATACGGTCTTTGACCTCTTCGATCTCGAGAGCATCGACGTGCTGCGCGGGCCCCAGGGCGTGCTCTTCGGGCGCAACGTCACCGGTGGCGCCCTACTGTTGCAGACCGCAGCGCCGACGGCCAGGCGCAGCCTTGACGTTGCCGGAGGCGTCGAAGGCGGCGGCGACGGTGGCCTCACCGCGAATACAAGCCTGGTCCTGAATGGTCCCCTCACCTCCTCCCTGCAGGGGCGTCTCGCGCTGTATGCCAGCGAAGACGAGGGCTATTTCAGCAACCGCTACGATGGCGAGGATGCCGCGGGACTGACCCAGCTCATGGGCCGCGTCAGCCTGAACTGGCAACCCGGCGAGCACAGCTCCCTGCTGGCGGTGTATGAACACGGACGCCT
>CAXBBA010000373.1:0-3207 GCA_963973805.1 uncultured Halieaceae bacterium
CCCGGGACCGCTTGAACCAGCGTGTCGGTCCAGCTTCGTCGAACCAGAAGGTCCGGATGTCGTCGGCGCTCACCATGGGTGCAGTGTAGCGCGGCGAGGGCGCTGCCTCAGCCGACGAACGCCCGTTCAATCACGTAGTCGCCCTGGGTGCCCTGGTTGGGCGAGATCTCAAAGCCGAACTCGTCCAGTTGCGTCGAGATGTCGTCCAGCATGGCTATGCTGCCGCAGATCATGCCCCGGTCAACGGCGGGGTCCAGAGCGGGCAGGCCGAGATCGCTTTGAATCGTGCCGTTCTTCAGGTGCTCGGTAATACGCCCCGTGTGTCGGTAGGGTTCGCGGGTGACCGTGGGGTAGTACAGAAACTTCTCGCGCAGTTCTTCACCCAGGTACTCGTCCTGATAGATACCCTGGCTCAGGTAGTCCTCGTAGGCGAGATCCGAGATATGGCGCACGCCGTGGATCAGCACCACTTTGTCGAATTTGGCGTAGGCGTCGGGGTCGCGAATGATCGCCAGGAAGGGGGCAAGGCCCGTGCCCGTGGCAAAGAGGTACAGGTTCCGCCCGGGACGCAGGTCCGTGAGGACCAGGGAGCCCACAGGCTTTTTGCCCAGCAGGACTTCGTCGCCGACGCGGATTTTCTGCAGGCGCGAGGTGAGGGGCCCGTCGGGCACCTTGATGCTGAGGAACTCGAGCTGGTCCTCGTAGTTCGCGCTGGCGATGCTGTAGGCGCGCAGCAGGGGCTTGCCTTCCACCTCGAGGCCAATCATGGTGAAGTGGCCGTTTTCGAAGCGGAACTCCGGCGAGCGCTCGGTCTTGAAGCTGAACAGGCGATCGTTCCAGTGCTTCACATCGGTAACTTTAGCGGGCGTGACGGCAGCCATTGCAAATCCTTCTCATTCGCATCATTAGAGTTCGAGCAAAGTGTGCGATGCAGCGCCTGCCGATGCAAGAAAATTTCGGCCTGGCTAAAGAATTGTTTTTCCTAAGGTTATTACCAGTGGTGGCCGCGCATCGCCAACGCCGGGTGTTTTTCCCCGTGGGAAGGACTGTGCCCGGCGGGCGATGCAGCGCTGTCAGCCAGGGGGGACAACCTTGCCCGGATTGAGGATGTGCGCGGGATCCAGGGCGCTCTTGAGCCGCTGCATCAGGGCAATTTCCGTGTCGCTTCGCGACAGGTGGAGGTAGGGTTTTTTCTCCAGTCCAATGCCATGTTCCGCCGAGATGGCACCGCCGATGGCCTGGAGGGGTTGGTAAACGATGCTTTCGATGGCGCGGCGGTGGGCCGGCGCGTCGCCATCGCGGGTTTGTACGATCAGGTGCAGGTTTCCATCGCCGAGGTGGCCGAATACCCACAGGTGCCCGTTCGGGAACTGTTCTTCCATATTTGCCCGGACCTCGCCGATGTAGCTTTCCATGGCGGCCAGGGGCAGGGATACGTCAAACACGATCGGAGCGCCGTGCTGAAACGTCTGTTCCACATCATCGCGTATGGCCCAGAGAGCCTGGCATTCCGCCGAAGACAGCGCCAGCGCGGCATCCACGATCAACCCCGCTTCAAAGGCGCTTTCGAGCGCTTCCTGAAAGCGCGCGCCATCGACATCGGCGTTCGCCCCCTGAGCCTCGATCAGGGCGTAGTAGGGTGCGTCCCGCTCCAGGGGCGGGCGGTGGGTCGCGGGTGCTGTGGTGACGAGGCGATAGAAGTCCCGCCACAGGACCTCAAAGGCAGAGAGACCGCCGCCGAGGGAGCGGTCCATATGCTTGAGCAAGCCGGTGACCTGGTCGAAGCGCTCCAGCGCCACCAGCGCCATGCTGCTGCTGGCCGGCGCTTCCCGCAGGCGCAGCACCAGGCGCGTGATGACGCCCAGGGTGCCTTCGGAGCCGATGAACAACTGCTTGAGGTCATAGCCGCTGTTGTTCTTGATCAGGGAGTTCATGGACGACAGCACCGTGCCATCGGCCAGCACGACCTCAAGGCCCAGAACCATGTCGCGCATCATGCCGTAGCGCAGCACCCGGTTGCCCCCCGCGTTGGTGGAGGCGTTGCCCCCGAGCGTCGCCGTGCCCCGGGCGCCGAGGTCCAGGGGAAAGGAGAGCTGGTACGCTTCCAGCGCCTCCTGCAGGGTTTGCAGCGTGACGCCCGCCTGGACCGTGGCAATGCGCTGGGTGCCATCGATGTGCTCGATGTTGCGCATCCGCTCCAGCGACAAGACCACTTGATCGTCGCGGGCGTCCGCGCCGTGCACCAGGCCGGTGAGGCCGCCATGGGTAACCACGCTCACACCCGCGTCGCTGCACAGGCGCAGGACCTCCGACACCTCTTCGGTGCTGCGCGGTCGCACCAGGGCCAGCGCCTGAATCGGTGTCGGGTCCCAGACTCCGGCGGCGCGCCCGGCAGCTTCTTCGCGACTCAGCAGGCCGCCGCTACCGAGCACTTCAGAAAGGGCGTCGATCAGTTCCTTGCTCATGAAATCTCCGGATTGGGGTGTCGCGCTGGTCCAGGCAGTATCATTGCTGCAATGGAAGGTCCTGCCCATGCGCCAGATCAACAGACGCCGCGGCGCGGACTTCGGGGTCGCGAACAAAGCCGCTTTGTCTGGACAGGGTGACGGGCGCTTCCTAGACTGCGGCGCTCAGGCTAACAAAAAGGAACGATAAAAATGGATTACGACCTGAAAATCATCAATGGCCGCCTGTTTGACGGCGATGGCGGAGAGCCCCGCGACGCCGATGTGGCAGTACGCAATGGTGTGATCGTGGCCGTGGGCAACTGCCCCGGCGAAGCTCGGGAGACCATCGACGCCTCGGGTCACATCGTTACCCCGGGCTTCATCGACCTGCACACGCACTATGACGGGCAGGTGTCCTGGGATGCGGGCATGCAGCCCAGCGTCAACCACGGTGTCAGCACCGTGGTCATGGGCAGCTGCGGTGTGGGCTTTGCGCCGGTGCGCGCCGATGACCGGGACAAGCTCATCCGCCTCATGGAGGGCGTGGAAGACATCCCGGGCATTGCCCTCTCCGAGGGCATCACCTGGGACTGGGAGACGATCCCCGAATACATGGATGCCCTGGACGCCAGGCCCCACAGCATCGACTTCGCCGTACAGGTGACTCATGACCCCCTGCGCGTGTATGTGATGGGCGACCGGGCCGTGTGCAACGAGCAAGCCACCGAGACGGATATTGCCGCGATGCGCAAGCTCACGC
>CAXBBA010000374.1:0-3204 GCA_963973805.1 uncultured Halieaceae bacterium
GCATTGACGCGATCGAGACCAGCGTGCTGAAGCGGGAGCGCTGGCGACTGAAGCTGTAGCGCAGTCCCAGGTAGCGCGTGAACGCAGCCAAGAAGCGGCGCCTTAGCTGTCCCGGGCAGTGGCGTCGTAGAAAGGCGCCTCAGTAGCGGCGGTGGATTGTTCCTGCTGTTCTTCACAGAGGCTGGGGTCGTCACCACAGATCTCGCAACGCCCTTCGATACCCACGGCGGACAGGCCACCACAGGAACCTTTCAGGGGCCCACGCCCGGCCATGGCCCCGATGGCCATGCCCGCCATGATGAGTCCCATCACTAAAAATGCCAGAACGAAAACCATGCTGTCTCCAAAAGTATTCCCAAGGGCGAGGCTCAGCCCCGGGCGTTCAACCCATCCGAAGCAGGCGCCGCGCCAGGGCCAGAGGTGTCTGCGGGATCCCCTTCGCCACTGGCTGCCTGACGCCGGTATTGGTTGAATGCCAGCGTGTAGTGTACCTCAAGACCGTCAGCGCCCCGGGATACGAAATGGGCGGCCAGGTTGTTCGATTCCGCCAGCGCCAACGCGGGCTCCAGGCCGAGCACGATCAGGGCCGTGGCCAGTCCATCGGCCTCCATGCAGTTTTCATGAATCACGGTAACGGAGACGAGCTCGTGCTCCACCGGGTAGCCCGTGCGCGGATCGACCAGATGGGAATAGCGTCGTCCGTCCACCTCGAAGAAATTACGGTAGTCCCCCGAGGTCGCCACGGCGGCGTCGCTGACCATCAGGGCCTCGATGAAACGCTGGCCTTCGGGGTCCGGGGACTCCACCGCAAGGCGCCACGGCCCACCCTCCGGACGCGTACCCCGGGCCCGGAGTTCACCTCCGATCTCTACCAGCGTATTGCCAAGGCCCTGCTCCAGGAGCAGCGCGCTTACGCGATCGACGGCGTAGCCCTTGGCAATGGACAACAGATCAATGCGCATACCGGCGGGCCGACTCAGGGTACGGGATTCAGCGTCCCAAGCAAGGCGCTGCGCCCCTACGCGCCGCGCGACCTGCGCCACGGTCTCGGCATCGGGCACTCCGCCATCAAATACCCGGGCTCCAAAACCCCATAGCTCTACCAGCGGCCCCACGGTGACGTCATAGGCGCCCCCCGTCATCGAGCCGATCTCCAGCGCTGCTGTGAGCACCTCGGCGAAGCGCGGCGACAGGCGCTGCTCCACGGCTTCCTCGCGGGCGTTCAGGCGGGAGATTTCGGCCTCGGGCAGGTAGGTCGAGAGCGCATCGTTGACGTCGGCGAGCTCCTGTTCGATCAGGCCGCGTAAATGGTCCCCATCTACCGCCTTCGCATTGCCGTAGACCACGGACCAGGTAGTGCCCATGGTCCCGCCGGACAGACGTCCGCGCTCGGGCCCATCGCCGCAAGCCGCCAGCAGCGTTGCACAAAACAGAGTGAGAAAGAGAAATCGATGCATGACTAAAAAGCCGGCCTCATGGGCCGGCTGTCTCTGATTAACCGCCGAAGTCATCCAGCAGGATATTCTCCGGCTCGACGCCGAGATCCGTCAGCATCTGAATGACGGCGGCGTTCATCATGGGCGGCCCGCACATGTAGTACTCGCAGTCTTCCGGAGCCGGGTGGTCCTTCAGATACTCCTCGTACAAGACATTGTGAATGAAGCCCGTGAGGCCTTCCCAGTTGTCTTCGGGCTGCGGATCCGAGAGCGCCACATGCCAATCGAAGTTGTCGTTTTCCGCCGCCAGCTGGTCGTACTCCTCGGAGTAGAACATCTCCCGCAGGGAGCGCGCACCGTACCAGAACGAGATCTTCCGCTTGCTCTGCAGGCGCTTGAGCTGATCGAAGATGTGCGAGCGCATGGGCGCCATGCCTGCACCACCACCGATAAAGATCATCTCGGCGTCCGTGTCCTTGGCGAAGAACTCACCGAAGGGTCCGTATACCTTGACCTTGTCTCCGGGCTTGAGGTTGAAGACCCAGGACGACATGATTCCCGGCGGAATGCCTTCGCTGCCGGGAGGCGGCGTTGCGATGCGGATGTTGAACTTCACCACGCCCTTCTCTTCCGGGTAGTTCGCCATGGAATAGGCGCGGATCGTGGTGTCTTTCACCGTCGAGCTGAGTTTGAAGAAGCCGAAGCGCTCCCAGTCGCCGCGGTACTCGTCTTCCACGTCGAAGTCCGCGTAGTTCACCGTGTGGGGCGGACACTCCAGCTGCACATAACCACCGGCGCGGAAATCCACGTTCTCACCCTCGGGCAACCGCAGCGTGAGCTCCTTGATGAAAGTCGCCACGTTCGGGTTGCTCTCGACAGTGCATTCCCACTGCTTCACCCCGAAGACTTCTTCCGGCACCTGGATCTTCATGTCCTGTTTGACTGCCGTCTGACAGGACAGGCGCCATCCCTCGGCTGCATCGCGTCGGGTGAAGTGGGACTCTTCCGTGGGCAGCATGGAGCCGCCCCCTTCGCTCACAATGCACTTGCACTGGGCACAGGTTCCACCACCGCCGCAGGCAGAGGCGAGGAAAATATCGGCGTCGGAGAGCGTCTGCAGCAGTTTGCCGCCGGCGGGTACGGTGATGGTTTTCTCACCGTTGATCTCTATCGTCACATTGCCACTACTGACGAGCAGGGTGCGGGCATACAGAATGATCCCGACCAGCGCCAGGACGATGGCCGTAAACATGCCAACGCCATAAACAATCGTCATATCCATCTATTGGGGACCTCAGGAAGCTGGCTTAAAGATCGATGCCGCCGAGGGCCATGAAGCCCAGGGACATCAACCCTACAGTGATAAAGGTAATGCCCAGGCCCTGCAAGCCGTCGGGCACGTCGCTGTACTTGAGCTTTTCGCGGATACCCGCGAGGGCCACGATGGCCAGTGCCCAGCCAACGCCCGCACCGGCTCCGAAGACCACGCTCTCCGCGAAATTATAGTCCCGCTCCACCATGAGCAGTGAGGCACCGAGAATGGCGCAGTTCACCGTGATCAGGGGCAGGAACACGCCCAGGGCGTTGTAGAGTGCGGGGACGTACTTGTCGAGAAACATCTCCAGGATCTGCACCAGAGCGGCGATCACGCCGATGTAGGACAGCAGCCCAAGGAAGGACAGATCCACGTCCGGCAAGCCCGCCCAGGCCAGCGCGCCATCTGCCAGCAGGTAGTTGTAGATCAGGTTGTTCACCGGCACGGTGATGG
>CAXBBA010000375.1:0-3193 GCA_963973805.1 uncultured Halieaceae bacterium
CTGTTCTTCGGCCGTGGTCACCAGCAACACGATGGAGTCCCCCGCATCGACTGCCAGGCGTCGTGCCAGCCCCTGGCCCAGGAGCACACCATCCTCCGCATCCGGTGCCAGCCGCTCTCCCCGAACCAGGCGCAGGGCGCTGCCTCCCTGGGCATCCCCCGCGGGGTCCAGCCCAAGGCCGCTGAAGGGCAAGGTGGTATCACCGGCGCTGGCAAGGCCGACGAACAGGTATCGGGGTGCGAGGGTAGCCGTCGCGGGCACCGCGGCCTGGAGCGCGGGCGATGGCTCGGGCATCAGATGGGCATTGAGGTTGCTGCGCCCCCGCTCGTGGAAGCCCGGCGCCGTGAGCTGCAGATGGCCGTACTGGGCACGAATCGTCGAATCCCGGAAGGCACTGAACATCCCGGCGGAGTACCCCTCGGCCAACAGCAACGCGGTCACGCCGATGGCAATGGTGAGGAGCGCCGACAGGCTGCGCCGCAACTGGCGACGCAGATTCCGCAGGGCGAGAAACACAGTGAGGCCGCGCATGGCTCGAGTGCCCGCCGCTAATCGACGAGCGTCCCTCCGTAGCGGAATTTGCGCTCGTAATCCAGGCCCATGCCGTAGGGAAAACGTTCGTACTCGTAGACCCGCAGCTGAGCGAGGGGAGCTGCATCCAGGGCCTCGCAGCGCTGCGCCACCAGCCCGGCGAGGCGCCCTTCGATATCGCTGCAGGCGACGCTCGCATCCCGCGCCGCCTGCACATGCCATACGGGAGCGCCGTCGCGCGCGCCGACCCGGAAGGCGCCGGACAACTGTCGCGCGAGGCTGGGGTCCCGGTACTGCAGGGACTTGAAATCATCCACATGCCAGTGGGGGGCAAGCTGGTCCCGGTCCCGGCCATACATCAGGAGCACGGGGAATGGCAGGGAGCGCATACCTTCCTGCACCGCGGGAGCCAGGCCTTCCAGATCTGACGCCTCCAGCAACTTCACCCGGTCCCCAGTGCGGTAGCGCGGCAGGGGGATGGTGCTGCGCTTGTCCATCATAGTCACCAACAGGTCGCCCACGCCCTGTTCGTCAGGCTCGTGCACTTCGACCCAGCTGCGCAGGGGGTTGTAGCAGAACACCACGGGCTGACGATTCCAGGGATCCCGCACATGGCGGGCGCGGCGGTAGGCGATGGTCTCGGGCGTTTCGAAGAACAGGTTCAGGCCCAGCTCGCCCACGCCCATGCTGCTGCCGAGCAGCGGCGCTCCGGCCTGCCCCTCCTCAATCCCCAGGCGCTGGTGCAGGTAGTCCCGGTAGGGCTCCTGGAAGGTCTCTTCACCGATCACCATATTGATGCGCTGCGCTGCCAGGTCGTAGCCCCGCTCTTCGGCGTAGTCCAGAAAGCGCTTCCCAAAGAGCGGGTCCACAACGAGAATAATCTGTTCAAACAACGGCCCCGCCTGACGCAGGATCGCGAAAGCCATGTCCTCGCGTACGCTCACATTGGACACGCAGGCGGCGCGGGACTCGAAGACCACGCCCATGGGCAGCGTATTGATGAGCAGGGTTCGGCGATCGTCCACACCGAAAGCATGCTGCAGACCGAGATCGATCGCTCCGGGAGTCATGGCCTGCTCGGCGCGATCGCTCAGGCCAAAACCGAAGGAAATCGACCCGTAGCCCGAACTGGTGAGCACGCTGGCAAGCTGGTCCCGGCGCACGTCCCGCCCCAGCAGCTCGTCGATGGAAAAGCGCTGGAAGGTATTTTCCTTCTCCAGAATCGGTGCCCGGAGGATTGCCTCCGGCGCCGAGAGATCCGCCGGAGCCACGCCGGCTTCTCCGAGGAGCGTTGCGTAGGCCCGGGACCGCCGCGCGGCGCTCGCCAATACCGCTCCCAGCCCCCCCTGCGCCCGGGAGCGAAGGGCGTCGGGGGTCTGGCGCCGCAGCATTGCCAGCAAAAAACATCGCTTCAATCGTTCGAGCATGGATGCCTCAGAAGCCCCTCTCGCGGGCACACGGTCAGAGCGGCGACTGGAACCAGGCCAGAAGGTCCGGATTACTCGCTTTCAACTGGGCTTCGAGCACATCCAGGTCCCCGAGATAGGGCCGGACGGGGCCGTAATAGTCGTGCTGGGGACCGATGGGAACAAAGTTGAAGCCGAAGAACTTGAGCACCCGCGCGAGGGATCCTTCCATCGCCGCATACCAGTAGCGAATGCCGTTCTCGCGACTGTAACAATACATCTCGCGGTAGAGCCCGAGCACGAGCAATGGCGCATTCGAGCGGCGCTCCCCCGTTACTTCATCTTTTGCACCGGGTTCCTTGCGAATCTCTTCTTCGTTCACCCCGAAGAGCGTGTCGCCCTTACGCCGGCGATACTTGCGATTGACCGCGAGGCGGCTGACCTCTGCGGATTCCCGGGCGGGAGGTACTACAAAATCCGCCTCCGGGGGACAGTGACTCATCAGGGGGAAGTCCGCCTCATCGCTGCTGGCCAGCACCAGCCGCGCCGTGCCGACGACCTCCTGGTCATCATTTACCGCAGAAAACTGTGCAGACCGCTCGTCGAAGCTGTCGATCTCGAGACCGTCGGGGTAGTCGTCCGCAGACAGGAACCCGCACTCTTCGCAGTAAATCGCGTAGCGCAGGCGATAGAGATCCCGCAGCTCCTCTTCGGAGGCAGCCAAGCCGTGGCACCGCAGATAAAAATAGCGGTCCACTCCCATCAACGCGTGCACGTGCGCTTGAGCTGAGCTCATAGTCTTCCCTGAGCAGAATGCGATACCTCATGGTAGCACGCGTTCAGGGTAAGTTTGCCCCCCGATTCATCCCCCGCAGGTGCCCCCGGGCCAGCTCCCGGGCGAGGGACGCGGTAGCCTGGTCCATTTGGGCGAAAGCCGTCTCCAGGGCCGATCGGTTGGCAAAATAGGGATCGGCAATATCTCCATCGGCGCCGGTGTCAGCGCCGTACCAGTCGCCGAGGCGACGCAGGAGGGGTGCCTGCGCTCCGCCATCTAGGAGCTCGCGCACTTCATCCACGTGCCGCTGCTCCATCACCACAATCAGCTCCGCCCGGGACGCCAGGGATGAAGTGAGTTGCTCCGCCCGTTCACCACGCAGGGACAGGCCCGCGCGGGCTGCCAGCGCCTTCATGCGCGGGTCCGGCGCCTGCCCTGGCATGCCCACGCGCACCCCCGCTGATCGCACGTCGAAGTCGCG
>CAXBBA010000376.1:0-3189 GCA_963973805.1 uncultured Halieaceae bacterium
ATCAATTCGCGCCACGGCAAGAACCTGATCGGCGCCTTCCACCAGCCCGATCTGGTGCTGGCCGACACCGCCGTGCTCGATACGCTGAGGGGGATGGCCCGGAAGCATTCGACGCTGGTCATCGCACACCGCCTGTCGACCATCGTCGACGCGGACCGGATTCTCGTTCTCCACGAGGGCCGTATCGCCGAACAGGGCACGCACCATGACCTCCTTCTTGAGAACGGGTATTATTCTCGCCTTTGGCGTGCCCAACAGCGGCGTAAGGATAGTAGCTAGCGTGACTGTATCTCTCTGGACCCTGGCTCGTGGTGAGTGCGGGGCCATCGATCACTTCGATGAGTGTCTTCCTGAAGCTTATCGCGTACGACTGCTCGAGCTGGGGTTCCACCCGGGCGAGTCCGTGCGCTGCGTGCAGGCACCGGCGCTGGGCGCCCCCCGTGTTTATCAGGTAGCCAATGTGACCTTTTCCCTCGATGACGACATCGCCGGCTGCATCCATGTGCTGCAGGTGCCCCATGACTGAAGAGCAAAACAGCACGTCCAAGGCCCTGCTCATAGGCAGCCCGAACTGCGGCAAGACCCTGCTGTTCAACCGTCTCACGGGATTGCAGCACCGCGTCGCGAATTTCCCCGGCATCACGGTGGAGATCGCCCGGGGGCACATGACCGGGCTCGATGGCGTAACGCTTTACGATTACCCGGGCACCTACTCGCTGCAGGCGATCTCCGGCGAGGAGCGGGTTGCCGTGGAGCAGTTCGAGGCGGCGCTCAAGGATCCGGAGCTGGGCGTTGTGCTGTGCCTGATCGATGTGACGCGGCTCGAAAAGAGCCTGTACCTGGCCCTTCAGGTGACCCGCGAGTGCGCCCGCATGGGCAAGGCGGTGCTGATCCTTGCCAACATGATGGATGTGCTGGAGCGCCATGGCCTGGAGCTCGACCTGGACGGCCTCGCCGCGGAGATCGGCGCGCCCGTGATTCCGCTCTCTGCCCGGTCCGGTACGGGGCTGGAGCAGCTTCGCGATCGAGTTCGCGCCGAGCTGGCGGCCCCGCAATTGCCGCGGCGCGACCCCGATGAGGCCGACATGCTGCTGCGGGGCACCTCGCACCAGCTGGCGCGAAAATATGGTCCCAAGGGAGACGTGCTGCTGAAGAGTCAGAATCGCTTCGATGACTTTTTCCTCCACAGTGCCTTCGGCGGCGTCGCTTTTTTTGTGGTGATGTACGTTCTGTTCCAGTCCATTTTCACCTGGTCCGCGCCGGCGATGGATGGCGTAGAGGCGGGACTGGGCTGGCTGTCGGATCGCGTGGTGCCGCTCTTCGAGAATCAGCTCGCCCGGGACTTCACCGCCGACGCGATATTTTCCGGCCTGGGCGCTTTCCTGGTCTTTGTGCCGCAGATTTTCGTGCTCACCTTTGTGATCGGCCTGCTGGAAGATTCCGGCTATATGGCCAGGGCTGCGGTGCTTTGTCACCGGCCCCTGCGCTTCTTCGGTCTGACGGGCAAGAGCTTTATCCCCATGCTCTCCGGCGTGGCCTGCGCGATTCCGGGTATCTATGCGGCCCGCTCCATCGATTCCCCGCGGCGGCGCTTCCTGACCTACCTCGCGATACCGCTGATGCCCTGTTCCGCGCGATTGCCGGTGTACACCCTGCTGATTGCCGCTTTCATTCCCTCGGGCACAGCGCTCGGTGGGTTGGTGGGCTGGCAGGGACTGGCCATGTTCCTGGTCTATTTCTTCGGCATGTTCAGCGGGCTCATCGTGACGGCGGTGGTGAGCCGCTGGGGTTCGGCCCAGGAGCCGGATCTGCCCTTTGTGCTGGAAATGCCAGCTTATCGCCTGCCTTCCGTGTCGCCGCTGCTGCGCCGCTCCTGGCAGCGCTGCCAGCACTTCATTACCAAGGCCGGGGGCATCATCATCAGCGTCACGGTGATTATCTGGATCCTCGGGTATTTCCCCAACTACGGCGCTGACCTTGGCTCGTCCTGGCTGGGCCAGCTGGGGCACGTGGTGGAGCCGGTGTTTGCTCCCCTGGGTCTGGACTGGCGCTATGGCGTGGCTATCCTGACCTCTTTCCTCGCCCGCGAGGTCTTCGTCGGCACGCTAGGTGTGATGTTCGGCATCGAAGGGGCGGAGGAGAATATGGTGCCCCTGGTGTCCCAGATCCAGGCCAGTGACCTGGGGGTGGCCTCGGGCGTTGCTTTGCTCGTATTCTTCGCCATAGCCCTGATGTGTGTATCAACGCTCGCGATCCTGTCGCGGGAGGCCGGCTCCTATCGCCTGGCGGTGAAAATGTTCCTCGCCTATTGCGCGATGGCCTATGTTCTATCGCTCATTGCCTTCAATCTGGTGAACCTTTTTGGGGTATGAATACCGTTTACAATGAATGGGGGCTTGCTATGCTCCCCGGTCGATTGCGGGAGGCGATGACCTTCCCCTGCATTCCGGGATGAAAGCGGCGGATATATGGCGGTACGGCGCACAGCTTCAGTAACGGTGGCATTGGGCCTGCTCCTGCCATTGCTCCTCTCTTCCTGTCAGGCCCCCGTAACCCTGCACGTCGCCTACAGTTCCTGGGTGGGTTACGAGTCCCTTTCCCTCGCGAGGGACATGGGTTGGCTTCCCGACGAGGTGCTGCTCCATCGCGTTGAATCCCCAGCGGCGGCGGCGCAACTGCTCCAGGAGGGCGTGGTACAGGCCGCCGCGTTGACTCTGGCTGCACGTTCTACAGCAGCTTGATGATCTTAAGGTGGTATTGGTCATGGGTGAGTTCGTCGCCGCGGATGGTGCCCGGAACCTTTCCGACACTCGACCTGCACCGGCGACGATGCTCCACGTGCTGGCGGTGGACGGCGCCTCATTGCTCCATCGCGAAGAGGCTCTGGCGGCCACCATTGCGGGGCATTTTCGTGCTCTGGAGTACCTGCGAGACAACCGCGAGGACGCGATCTACCGATATGCCGCCTATCAGGGCTCGAGTTCCGGCGCGGTGCGCGGAACCCTGGCGGAGCTGCAGCTGCCGGCGCTCGAAGGCGTGCGGTCTCAGCTCCAGCCCGGCGGCGCGGTGGAGCGCGCTGCGTTAGGGTTGCTTGCTGAGGGCACTGGGACGGGCGACCGTGAATCTGTTGACGGCATGATCGACGGCCGGTATCTGCCGGGAGCGTCGCTATGATGGCGCGAAGGACCC
>CAXBBA010000377.1:0-3183 GCA_963973805.1 uncultured Halieaceae bacterium
AGTGCGCGAAACCACAGGCTTCGAGAACTCCGCCATCGCCAAGGGAGAGTCGCTGTATGACACGGCGCGGGTGCTCTCGGGCTACTCCGATGTGATTGCCATGCGCCATCCCGACGAGGGCTCCGTGGCGGAGTTCGCCTCGGCGAGCCGGGTGCCGGTGATCAACGGCGGTGATGGCAGTAACGAGCACCCCACCCAGGCGCTCCTGGACCTGTACACGATTCGATCGGAACTGGTGGCGCAGAATCGCGGTATCGATGGTCTGCGCATCGCCATGGTCGGCGATCTTCGCTTTGGCCGCACGGTGCACAGCCTGTGTCGCCTGCTGGGACTGTTCTCGAAGGTGCGCGTTACCCTGGTGTCGCCCCAGGAGCTGCGCATGCCGGCCTATATCGTCGACGCACTCCTTGCCGCGGGCCACGATGTGGTGCAGAGCGATGCCATGGAAGAGGCCATCGCGGATGTGGACATCGTCTACAGCACACGGCTGCAGGAAGAGCGCTTTGCCTCTGTGGAAGAGGCGGCGCTCTATCGCGGCCGTTTCCGCCTCAATCAGCAGGTTTACACGCGCCACTGCGATCCCAACACGGTGATTATGCATCCGCTGCCCCGGGATTCCCGCGAGGCCGCGCGGGAGCTCGATGTGGACCTCAACGACAATCCGAACCTCGCAATCTTCCGCCAGACCGACAACGGCGTGCTGGTGCGCATGGCCCTCTTTGCCCTGGTTCTCGATGTGGTGGATCAGGTGGACGTCCACAGCCGGGAAGTGTGCTGGTACACCGCAGGGCGTACGCCGTGAGCTTCCGCCTGCGTTTCACCGCGGGGGATGTGCGCATGCTTGCGCAGGAACGCGTTTTCGATGGTTACTTCGCCATGGATCGGGTCACGGTGCAGCACCGGGGCTTTGCCGGGGGCTGGTGCGATCCCGTCACCCGCGAGGTGTTCGAGCGCGGCAATGCGGTGGGCGTGCTGCCCTACGAGCCCGAGAGTGACTCCCTCATACTTATCGAGCAGTTCCGGGCGGGCTGTCTGCATGACCCCCACAGTCCGTGGATGCTGGAGCTGGTGGCGGGCATCGTGGAGCCTGGCGAATCCGACGAAGAGCTGGTGCACCGCGAGGCGATGGAGGAGGCCGGTTGCGAGCTGGGGCAGCTGGAGCGCATCGCCTCCTATTATCCCAGCGCCGGCGCCTGCACCGAGCACGTGCGCCTTTTCTGTGGTCGCGTGCTGTCTGCGCGCGTCGGTGATGTCATGGGTCTGGACGAAGAAGGCGAGGACATTCTGGTCCATCGTCTGCCCCGGTCAGAGGTCCTGGAGCTCCTGCGTGGGGACCGCATCAACAACGGTCACACGCTGGTCGCCCTGCAGTGGCTGGCGCTCCACGGCGATGCACTGCGCCAGCGCTGGCTAGAGGGCGGCACCGCGCCATGAGCGACGGGGAGGACGCCACTCCCCGCCCCGGGCTGCTGCGTTCCAGCGCGGTGGTGGGAACCATGACCATGCTCTCGCGGGTGCTGGGGCTGGCCCGGGACATCATTCTCGCGGCGGTGCTCGGCGCCAGCAGCAATGCCGATGCCTTCTTCATCGCCTTCAAGATTCCCAATTTTCTCCGCCGCCTGTTCGCCGAGGGCGCCTTCGCTCAGGCCTTTGTGCCGGTGCTGGCGGAGTGCCGCGAGGAGGGCGGGCAGGCGGCGGTGCGCGCGCTTGTGGACCGAATTGCCGGGGTGCTCGGCGGCGTCCTGACGCTGCTGACCCTGCTGACGGTGGCCGCGGCTCCCGTGGTGGCGAGTATCTTTGCTCCGGGCTATATCGCCCAGCCCGAGAAGTTTGCCCTGACCTCGGACCTGATTCGCATCACCTTTCCCTATCTTATGCTCATATCCCTGACGGGGATGTGCGGCGCGATCCTCAACTCCTATGGGCGTTTTGCGGTGCCGGCGTTTACGCCCGTGCTGCTCAATGTGGCGCTCATCACCGCGGCGCTGGTGGCTGCGCCGCGATTCCCGGACCCGGCCTTCGCGCTGGCCTGGGGCGTCTTCATGGCCGGGGTGGTGCAGCTGCTGTTCCAGCTGCCGTTCCTGTACGAGCTGGATCTGGTCCCCCGCCCCCGTTGGGATACGCGCCACGCGGGTGTGCGGCGGGTACTGACGCTCATGGTGCCGGCGCTCTTCGGGGTGTCTGTCAGTCAGTTGAACCTGCTGCTGGACACGGTGCTGGCCTCGTTCCTGCCCACGGGCAGCGTATCCTGGTTGTACTACTCGGACCGTCTCACGGAACTGCCCCTCGGGGTGTTCGCCATCGCCGTGGCCACGGTGATCATGCCGACGCTCTCGGCGCAGAACGCCGCGGCGAAGGGCGACGACTACGCCCGCACCCTGGACTGGGCGGTGCGCAGCGTTCTCCTGGTGGGAGTGCCCGCGTCCCTGGCGCTGCTGATCCTCGCCGAGCCAATCCTGGTCGCCCTGTTCCAGTACGGAGCCCTGAGCACCCACGATATCTCCATGGCGGCCTTCAGCCTGCGAGCCTACAGTGTGGGCCTGGGTGCCTTCATGCTCATCAAGGTGCTGGCGCCGGGGTTCTACGCCCGTCAGGACATGAAAACGCCCGTGCGCATCGGCATCTGGGCCATGGGGGCGAACATGGTGTTCAACCTGATCCTGGTGTTCTGGCTGCTGCGCGCCTACAACCTTGGGCATGTCGGGCTCGCCCTGGCCACAAGTGCCAGCGCCTTCCTGAACGCCGCTCTCCTGTGGCGGGGCTTGTGCCGGGAGCAGGTCTATCGCTTCGATCCCTGCTGGTCCCGCTATCTGCGTCGCCTGACCGCGGCCTGCGTGGTGATGGGGCTGGGACTGGTGCTCCTGACCCCGGATGTCGCCTGGTGGGTGGCGCGGGGTTGGCAGGGCAGGGCCGCGGCCATCGTGGGGCTGTGTGCTCTGGGTCTGGGGCTTTTCGTTGCGACCCTGGCCCTCGGGGGGATGCGTCTGGCGGACTTGCGGGCCCCCGGGAGGGTTTCCGGGGTCGGCGGCGGGCGCCGCGACGCGTAGGCGTTAGGGGCGTTCTCCGATATACTGCGCCGCTGTTTTTTGCAACCCCCGGCAAAGCCATGGAGCTCCTTCGCGGCCTCGCGAGCCTGCGTACCCGCCATCGGTGCCTTCGATGGTCCGCACTTGGGACACCAGG
>CAXBBA010000378.1:0-3180 GCA_963973805.1 uncultured Halieaceae bacterium
CTTCGTAGCGGGCCACCGACGCGCGCCAGTGCCGTTCCCGCAGGCCCACGACCAGGGCGTGGTGGTAGTACTGAATCTTTTGCACCACTCGATGGAGCGCCGTGGACGACACCCGCGCATCCTCCTTGTCGCCCAGATAAGCCGCCGTGCCCGATACGGGACCGCCCCCGTTGGCGGGCCAGGTGAAGGGCACCACGATAACGCCATAGGTCTTTTCGAGTTCCCGCGCGGTCTTGAGCACATCCTTTACGTCATTGTTGTAGCCGTGCACGAACAGCAGTATGGATTTCTTCTCTCTCTGGGCCTGCTCGAACAGCTCGCAGGCCACCGCCAGACTCTGGAACCACGTGTCGTCGGGGTTGATATCGAGGGAGTAGCGCTTGATCAGCTCATCGACCTTCAGCCGGCTCAGCACATCGTCCAGCAGGGTGGTTCTGCCGTTGTCCGCCACCTTGAGCAAGCGCAGCTCGTTGGGGCCGGCGGGGTTGGGCTTGCGACCAAATTTGTCGGTACCGCTTTTGGAATCGTCGATGGTGCGGTTGGTGATGACGTACATGGGTGGAGCTCCTCGTCTGTCGCTAGGCAATTCTTATTCTGCTGAGCCTAGTCCCAGGCTGGAAAAAACGCTAGAAAAGTGTGCGAAGGCCTTGTTTAGCAATGGCGACACTCAACAGCCGGACAGCCCCGTCGCTTTTGATGAATCCCCTCGCTTGCTTGACAGCGATACCGCCCCCACACTCCAGTAATACCGATAGTTGTTAAACGCAGAAGCTGAGCTACCATGACCACAATGGCTTTTGACTCCCTCCGCTATGCCCGCCGCCTGAGAGAGGCGGGCGTACCGGAGCCCCAGGCCGACGTGCAGGCAGAACTCATGGCTGAGGCTTTTGGCTTTTACGCCGACAACTTGCTGACCAAAGACCACTTCAACGATGTGCTGAACGCTCGTTTTGCGGAGCAGGAGGCTCACCTCGATGCGAAGCTGGATGCGCGCTTTGCTGAGTTGGACGCGCGCTTCGCCGCCCAGGACGCACGCTTTGCTGAGCAGGACGCGCGCTTCGGTTCCCAGGATGTGCGTTTCATGGAGCTCGACGGGCGTTTCATTGAGTTCGGTGCCCGGATAGAGAGCCGCTTTGCGCGCCAGGACAGCACACTGCGCCTGCACACGTTCATGCTGGGATTGATTACCGTTGTTCTCGTTGTTCCCCAGCTCCAAAACTGGTTCATCTGAGCACAAAAAAGGCCCGTGCTCTTGCAAGCACGGGCCTCTGATCACGCCCGGTCTTCGCCGGGCATCGCGTCTCAGGCGACTTCGCTGATTTCCACCGCGGCGATGCGCTTACCGTCGTCCGCCTTCTTCTGGAACTCCAGGATCTGGTCGAAGTTCATGTAGCGGTAGATCTCTTCGGACATGGAATTCAGGTTGTCGGCGTACTCCATGTACTCCGCCGGCGAGGGCAGTTTGCCCAGAATCGCGCCGACCGCGGTGAGTTCCGCCGAGGTCAGGTACACGTTCGCGCCATCGCCCAGGCGGTTGGGGAAGTTCCGCGTGCTGGTGGACAGCACCGTGGAGTTCGCCGCAACGCGGGCCTGGTTACCCATGCACAACGAGCAGCCGGGCATTTCGGTGCGGGCACCGGATCTGCCGAAGATGCTGTAATAGCCTTCTTCCATCAACATGTGCTCGTCCATGCGCGTGGGGGGAACCACCCACAGGCGCGTGTTGATGCCGCCCTTGTGCTGCTCCAGCAGTTTGCCCGCCGCACGGAAGTGACCGATGTTGGTCATGCAGCTGCCGATGAAGACTTCGTCGACCTTGTCGCCGGCCACTTCAGACAGCAGGCGCGCATCGTCGGGGTCGTTCGGCGCGCAGACGATGGGCTCGTTCACGTCCGCCAGGTCGATCTCGATGACCGCCGCGTATTCCGCATCGGCATCGGCGCGCATGAGGGACGGGTTGGCCAGCCACTCTTCCATCTTCTGGGCACGACGCTCCAGGGTGCGGGGGTCGCCATAACCTTCGGCGATCATGGAGCGCAGCAGCACGATGTTGCTGCGCAGGTATTCCGCCACGGTGTCTTCCGACAGGTCGATGGTGCAGCCCGCTGCGGAGCGCTCCGCCGAGGCGTCAGACAGTTCAAAGGCCTGTTCCACGGTCAGGTCCGGCAGACCTTCGATCTCGAGGATGCGGCCCGAGAAGATGTTCTTCTTGCCTTTCTTCTCGACGGTGAGCAGATCCTGCTGGATCGCGTAGTAGGGGATCGCATGCACCAGGTCACGCAGCGTGATGCCCGGCTGCATTTTGCCCTTGAAGCGCACGAGCACGGACTCGGGCATGTCCAGGGGCATGACGCCGGTGGCGGCGGCAAACGCCACCAGGCCGGAACCTGCCGGGAACGAAATACCCATGGGGAAGCGCGTGTGCGAGTCGCCGCCGGTGCCCACGGTGTCGGGCAGCAGCATGCGGTTCAGCCAGCTGTGGATGATGCCGTCACCAGGGCGCAGGCTCACGCCGCCGCGGGTCATGATGAAGTCCGGCAGGGTGTGCTGCGTGTCGATATCCACGGGCTTGGGGTAGGCCGCGGTGTGGCAGAAGCTCTGCATGGTCAGGTCCGCCGAGAAGCCCAGGCAGGCCAGATCCTTGAGTTCGTCGCGGGTCATGGGGCCCGTGGTGTCCTGGGATCCGACGGTGGTCATCAGCGGCTCGCAGTAGGTGCCGGGGCGAATGCCGTCCATACCGCAGGCCTTGCCCACCATCTTCTGCGCCAGGCTGTAGCCCTTGCCCGTGTCGACGGGCTGCTCCGGCGTGCGGAACAGTTCGGATACGGGCAGGCCCAGGGCTTCGCGGGCCCGTGTGGTCAGGCCCCGGCCGATGATCAGGTTGATGCGGCCACCGGCACGCACTTCGTCCAGCAGGACTTCGGACTTGAGCTCGAACTCGCTCAGGGTGTCGCCGGATTCGCTGAGGATCTTGCCGTCGTAGGGGCGGATCTCGATCACGTCACCCATGTTCAGGTCGTCCACGGGTGCTTCGAAGACCAGGGCGCCGGCGTCTTCCATGGTGTTGTAGAAGATCGGAGCCACCTTGCCGCCGATGCAGATGCCGCCGCCTTTCTTGTTGGGCACGCCGGGGATGTCGTCGCCGAAGAACCACAGCACGGAGTTGGTGGCGGACTTACG
>CAXBBA010000379.1:0-3155 GCA_963973805.1 uncultured Halieaceae bacterium
CAGCTACGTGACGTCCAAACACGCCCAGCTGGGCATGATGCGCGCCACCTGCCAGGACCTCATGGGTTCGGGCATCCACACGGCGATGGTCTGCCCCGGCTTCACGGATACGGAAATGCTGCGCAATCACCTCGGCAGTGACGAGACGATGCTGCAGCAGATCGGGGCGATGAACAGCTTCGGTCGCTTGATCGAACCCGAGGAAATCGCCGGCGTCCTCTTCTGGGCCCACCGCAATCCCGTGATCAACGGTGCCGTGCTCCACGCGAACCTCGGCCAGCGGGAAAGCTGATGGACCGCCACCACCTTCAGGAACGCCGCGAACGGGTGTTCCTGGTGCTTGCGGGAACGTTCCTGTGCGCCATGACGCTGCTGAATGTCATTGGCATTACGCGCTTCGTGCAGCTTGGGCCAATGGCTCTCGCGGTGGGCGTCCTGCCCTACCCCCTCACCTTCCTGTGCACGGACCTGGTGTGCGAACTCTATGGCAAGGCCCGGGCAAACTTTCTTGTAAGCGTTGGCCTCGGCCTGAATTTCCTGATCCTGCTGGTGCTGTTTATCGGCAACAGCATTCCTTCGGTGCCCGCGGAGTCCATGCCGCCGTGGCAGATCATCCAGTTGGCAGCACCGGTGGCCCTGCCCAATGGAGATGTGGTGGAAAGCAGCATCGGGCTCTATCAACTGATCTACGCCACCACCTCGGGGGCCGTCTTCGCCTCCATGCTGGCCTACATCGCCGCCCAGTACTGCGACGTACAGCTGTTCCATTTCTGGAAGCGCGTCACGAAGGGCCGCTACCTGTGGGTCCGCAACAACTTCAGCACGCTCATGAGCCAGATGGTGGATTCGGTGATGGTGGTGACCGTGACCTTCGGCGCGGCATTTATCCGCGGCGACATCACGATCAAGGCGCTCGCGGTGCTCGTGGGCAGCAACTACCTGTTCAAGGCCGCAGTGGCGCTACTGGATACCGGCCCGTTTTACCTGGCCGTTCACTACCTGCGGCGCTACCTCCACCTCGCGGACGGTGCCTATGCGGCCGCCGCCCACGCAGACGCGGAAGCGGGGCGTCCCGGGACGCCCACCTAGCTTAGGCCGCGGCGCGGGAATCGTCGGACGTCGCCGCACCTCGGGCAAGGAGTTCCCGGGCCAGATCTTCGGCGATCGCGGCGGTGGAGCGATGGCACTCATCGGAACGCCGCAGCACTTCGGCGAGGCGATCGCCAATGCCTGCGATATGTCCCGCGAGTGCCGCGCGATCCTGCCCCGTGCGCTGATAGTGCACGTCGATGATACCTCCGGCGTTGATCAGGAAGTCCGGGCAGTAGAGGATTCCGCGGTCCGCCAGCAGTTCCCCGTCCCCTTCCCGCTGAAGCTGATTGTTCGCCGCTCCGGCCACGATACCCGCGCGGATACGGGGGATGGACTCGCGGTTCAGCACACCACCCAGGGCGCAGGGCGCAAACACATCAACGTCGGCTTCCAGCACCTCGTCGAGGGCCACGGGGCGCACGCCGAGCTCCCGCTGCGCCTGCTCCAGCCGCGGGGCACTGATGTCCGCCGCGAGCACTTCGGCTCCGGCGGCGGTCAGACGCCGCGCGAGGTCGAAGCCCACATGACCCAGGCCCTGCACGGCCACCCGCACGCCCCGCAATTCGTCACTCCCGAGGCGGTGCACCAGCGCCTGGCGCAGAGCGACGAATACGCCCAGCGCCGTGCTGGGGGACGGGTCTCCACCGTACTCCGTCGCGGCGATGCCCGAGACATAGGGTGTGGCCTCAGCCATCACGCGCAGGTCCTCCACGGATGTCCCGGAGTCCTCCGCCGCTATGTAACGCCCTCCCAGGGAGTCGACAAAACGCCCCATGGCCAGGAACAGCTCCCGGGACCGGTGCTGCGCAGGGTTCCCGATGATCACGGACTTGCCTCCCCCGAAGGGAAGGCCCGCAAGCGCCGACTTGTAGGTCATGCCCCGGGACAGGCGCAACACATCATCCAGTGCTGCCTCCTCGGACTCGTAGGGATACATGCGGCAGCCACCCACCGCGGGACCCAGCGTGGTGTCATGCACCGCGATGATGGCCCGCAAGCCACTCTCGCGATCGCGGCCAAATACCAGCTGCTCGTGATCATCAAAGGAAATGGCATTGAAAACGCCCATGGAAAACTCCCGTGGAATAGTTCTGATTAACAGCTCACGCCGCCTCGACGATCTGCACCGGCTCCGCCCGCCCTTCCAGGCGCGCCAGGAGCGCCTCGCGGCGCACCTGCAGCTGCTCCCGATTGCGGTCCTTCACGTGGCCAAAGCCCCGCAGTTGCAGGGGCAGTGCCAGCAATTCCGCCAGCACCTCCGGCGACGCCTCACCAAAGCGCGGCAGCACGGTTTCGATGAGGCTTTCGTAGTCGGCGATGTCCTGACGCTCCCGGCGCCGCTCGGCGGTATAACCGAACAGATCCAGGGGCGTCCCGCGGAGGCGCTTGAGCGGTGCCAGCAGGCGGAATGCATGGAGCATCCAGGCGCCGAACTCCCGCTTGCGCGGCAACCCCGTGCTCTTGTCGCGTTCGCTCAACAGCGGCGGCGCCATGTTGAAGCGCAACTCGTAGTCGCCGGAGAACTGGGACTCCAGGGACTCGAGGAATTCGGGACGGCTGTACAACCGTGCCACCTCATACTCGTCCTTGTACGCCATCAGCTTGTACAGCGCCCGGGCGACGACGTCCGTGATCGAACCCTCCTGCTCCGCTCCGTCGTCGCGGCTGCGCACCTGCTGCACGAGGCTTCGGTAGCGCTCACCGTAGGCCGCGTCCTGATAATCCCCAAGACGCTGCACCCGATCCTCGACCAGGGCATCGAGATCCCAGGACGGCGCGGGAGACTGCTCGGGGATCAGGGCCAGGACCTGCTCCGGACGGTTGGCATAGCGCCGTCCGTAGAGAAACGCCTTCTTGTTGAACTCCACCGCCACACCGTTCAGTTCGATCGCCTGCTCCAGCGCCGCCGATGAAACGGGTACCAGTCCCTGCTGCCAGGCAACGCCGAGGAGGAACAGGTTGCTGGCGATGGAGTCGCCCAACAGCGCGGTCGCGATGCGGCTGGAATCCAGGAAGAGGCAATCTTCGTCGCCCACCTCGTCCAGGATTCGCCGTTTCATGGC
>CAXBBA010000380.1:0-3155 GCA_963973805.1 uncultured Halieaceae bacterium
GCGGCGGGCATGCGCACCGTCGCCGCCGCCTATGGCTACCTGGAACCCGGCGATGACGCTCGCAACTGGGGCGCCGACGCGTTGGTGCACTGCAGTTCCGAGGTCGAGGCCTGCCTGTTCCCCCACTGAATCTCTGGAGACGACATTGAACGATATGCGCAAAACCGCTGCGACGATCCCGCCGGACTACCAGTGTGCAAGCGATGCCCTCCGCGGCCGCACGATCATGATCACCGGTGCCAGCGATGGCATTGGCCGCAGCGCGGCCCTGAGCTACGCCGCCCATGGCGCCACCGTGATCCTCCTCGGCCGCAGCGTCGAGAAACTCGAGGCCGTATACGACGAGGTGGAAGCCCTGGGAGCGCCCCGGCCGGCGGCGGTGCCCTTTGACCTGGAACAGGATGACGAGGCCGCCTATGAAGAGCTGGCGCGCGTGATCGGAGAACAGTTCCCGGTGCTCGACGGCCTGCTGCTCAACGCCGGCATTCTCGGGGAGCGCCGCCCCCTGGGCCAGCAGCGCTGGAACGACTGGCAGCGGGTCATGCACGTCAACGTCAACAGCCAGTTCCTGACGGTGCGGGCCCTGCTGCCGCTGCTGGATGCGGCGCCCGCCGCGTCCGTGGTGTTCACGTCATCCGGCGTGGGCCGCCGGGGCAAAGCCTACTGGGGAGCCTACGCGGTATCGAAGTTCGCGACCGAGGGAATGATGGAGGTACTGGCGAGCGAGATGGAAAACACCAGTGCAATGAGAGTCAACGCCATCAACCCCGGCGCGACCAATACGGCAATGCGCCGCGCCGCGTACCCGGCGGAGTCTCCGGACAGCAACCCCGGGCCCGAGGACATCATGGCGACCTATCTGTACCTGATGGACAGCGCGAGTGAGGGCGTGAACAGCTGTAGCTTCGACGCGCAGTAGTCAGCGGGAGCATTTGCCGACGCTGCGGGCGCCGGACTCAGCGGCGCCGGGAACCACGCCCCTTGGATGCCTGCGCGCCATCGCGCCGGCCGATGCGGGCACTCTTGTCCGAGCCGCGTTCCTTGGGACCGCGCACACCCAGCTTGCTATCTTCGCGTCCGGCAACGCGAGCGCGCCCCCGCTTCGCGGTCTGGCGTTCTTCGTGCCGGCGCTCATCCGGCGTGAGGGACTGCACCGCCTTCTCGGGCAGCTGCGCCATGCGGTACAGCGTGCCTATCTCCCGCGGTGAAAGCTCCATCCACTGCCCCTTCTTGACCTTGGAGGGGATGAACAGTTCGCCGTAGCGCACGCGCTTGAGCCGGGACACGGTATGTCCCTGAAATTCCCACAGACGGCGCACCTCCCGGTTGCGGCCCTCCATGATCACCACGTAGTACCAGGTGTTGATGCCATCGCCACCGCCAGACTGGATATCGGTGAAGCGAGCCATGCCATCGTCCAGCATCACCCCGTCGAGCATGGCCTTGATATGTTCCTCGGTGACGTCCCCCATCACCCGCACCATGTATTCCCGCTCGATGTTGGCCCGGGGGTGCATCAGGGCATTGGCAAGTTCGCCATCGGTGGTGAACAGCAGCAGGCCGGAGGTGTTGAAGTCCAGGCGGCCGATGGATATCCAGCGGCCGGAACGCACCTTTGGCAGGCGCTCGAAGACCGTGCGTCGGCCCTCGGGGTCCTTGCGCGAGCACACCTCTCCCGTGGGCTTGTGATAAAGCAGGCAGCGGGTTTCTTCTCCCTTGTCTGCCTCAAGGGCACGGCCGTCCACTTCGATCGAAGCATCGGCGCCCACCCGATCACCCAGTTTCGCCTCGATGCCCGACACCGTGACCCGCCCTTCCTCGATCCAGCGTTCCATCTCGCGCCGCGATCCCAGACCGCTGCGCGCCAGCACTTTCTGCAGCTTCTCGCCGCGGACCTTGTCCCCGTCGGCGTCGGTCTTCTTTGCGTTAGCCTTTGCCATGTTCGGAGTGCTCTTGTCTGTCCGGGCTCATCCCGGTCTCGGTCTCTAATGCAGTATTGCCGTCGGTCTCGCCGTTGGCCACTTTTTCCTGAGGATCTTCCTGGGAACGTTCCTGCGATTCTTCCTCTGCGCCTTCCCCGGACTCCGCTGCCTCGCTGGCGGCGGTCATTCCCTCGGGAAGGGGCTCGCTGAAGCCGAGCTCCGCATTGAGCGTCTCCAGATCCCGGATATCGGCCAGCGCCGGCAGCTGGTCCAGGCTCTTGAGATTGAAGTAGTCCAGAAACTGCCGCGTGGTGGCGTACATGGCTGGCCGGCCGGGCACATCGCGATGTCCCACGGAGCGAATCCAGTCGCGCTCATGGAGTGTGCGAATAATGTTCGTGCTCACCGCCACTCCGCGTATTTCCTCAATCTCGCCGCGGGTGATGGGCTGGCGGTAGGCGATCAGCGCCAGGGTTTCGAGGAGCGCACGGGAGTACTTCTGGGGACGCTCCTGCCACAGTCGTCCCACCCAGGGGCTCAGCTGTTCACGCACCTGGAAGCGGAAGCCGCTGGCCACTTCGACCAACTCGTAGCCGCGACCGTCGCAGCGCTCGCGCACGACACCCAGCGCTTCGCGGATATCCTCGTTCGCGGGGCGTTCATGCTCGTCAAACAGCGCCGCCATCTGCGCAACGGTCAGGGGCTTCCCCGCCGCGAGCAGAGACGCCTCGAGAATCTGCACCAGTCCCACCGTGTCACTCATTCCGCACGCCCCTTGACGTGAATGGGCCCAAAGCTCTCTGTCTGCACGATTTCAACCAGCGATTCCTTGATGAGTTCCATGATGGCGAGAAACGTCACCACCACCCCCAATCTGCCCTCTTCGGCAGAGAACAGCGACACGAAAGGCACGAACTGCTGCCCCTGCAGCTGATCCAACACCTCGGACATGCGTTCGCGGGTAGACAGCGCCTCGCGCTGCACCTGGTGACTCTCGTACATCTGCGCCCGCTTCAGCACTTCGGACAGCAGCGTCAACAGCTCGCGCATATCCACCTCGGGGTGGGGCCGTTCCTTTTCGACCGGCGGCGGTGCGGCGCTCGCGACCCAGGTATCCCGCTCCATGCGCGGCAGCTCTTCCATGTCTTCCGCAGCTTTCTTGAAGCGCTCGTATTCCTGCAGGCGACGGATGAGCTGGGCCCGGGGATCTTCCTCGTCCTCTTCGACGGTGGT
>CAXBBA010000381.1:0-3143 GCA_963973805.1 uncultured Halieaceae bacterium
TTCCGTTGGCGAAACAACGAAAGTCGAAAAACGTCCGTTTCCGGATGTGCACTAGTTAGTGTGCACAGGTGAATATCTGACACGCACGCTAATTTGTTAATCACGACCACCCCGCAACACTTTATTCTATATTTATCAGCATATTGCGCGGGCTGCTTGTTAGCAAGGGTAGATAGTGTGCTGAGGCAGGGCCTGCAAACAAGAAAGGCCCTTCCCGTCACAAGCGAATATCGATATAAAACAACAGGATAGGCTTTCGTCGCAGGTGTGCGCGGTGAAAAAGCACCCTGTCATGGTGTGTATCTGGTTGGTGGAGCGTTTAGTACCTGGTGGCTAAAGCCTGCGCCCCGCCGGCTCCACCCCAATCCCCAACTCATCCCACATGGCCTCTACCCGCTCACTCACGGCTTCGTCCATGCGAATTGGCGCCCCCCATTCCCGATCGGTCTCGCCCTGCCACTTGTTGGTGGCATCAAAACCCACCTTGGATCCCAGGCCCGCAACAGGTGAGGCAAAGTCCAGATAGTCGATGGGCGTGTTGTCCACAAACACGCTGTCGCGGCGGGGGTCCATCCGTGTAGTCATGGCCCAGATCACGTCCTGCCAGTCGCGCACGTTCACGTCGTCGTCGGTGACCACAATGAATTTGGTGTACATGAACTGGCGCAAAAAGCTCCAGATGCCCAGCATCACGCGCTTGGCGTGGCCGGGGTATTCCTTGCGCATGCTCACCACGGCCATGCGGTACGAGCAGCCCTCTGGCGGCAGGTAAAAGTCTACGATCTCGGGGAACTGCTTGCGCAGCAATGGCACGAACACTTCGTTCAGGGCGACGCCGAGTATCGCGGGTTCATCCGGCGGGCGGCCGGTGTAGGTGCTGTGATAGATGGGGGCTTCGCGGCTGCTGATGGCGGTCACGGTAAAAACGGGGAAGCGCTCGACTTCGTTGTAGTAGCCCGTGTGGTCGCCAAAGGGGCCTTCGTCGGCCTCTTCGCCGGGGGTAAGGTGCCCTTCCAGTATGTATTCCGCGGTGGCGGGCACCTGCAGGTCGTTGGCCTTGCACAGGGGCGTGATGCACTCGCTGAGTTCGGTCTTTGCGCCGCGCAGCAGGCCCGCAAAGGCGTATTCCGACAGGGTGTCGGGCACGGGGGTGACGGCCCCCAGGGTGGTGGCGGGGTCGGCGCCCAGGGCCACGGCCACGGGGTAGGGCTCGCCCGGGTTCTTCAGCTGCCAGTCGCGATAGTCCAGCGCGCCGCCACGGTGCGACAGCCAGCGCATGATCAGCTTGTTCTTGCCGATGAGCTGCATGCGGTAAATGCCCAGGTTCTGGCGCGTCTTGTTCGGCCCCCGGGTGATCACCAAAGGCCAGGTGACCAGCGGCGCGGCATCGCCGGGCCAGCAGGTTTGAATGGGCAGGTCATACAGGTTGACGTCGTCGCCCTCGCGCAGGTGGGTGCGGCATACGGGGTTGCGAACGATTTTGGGCCCCATGTCCAGCACTTTGCGTAACAGGGGAGCCTTGTCCCACAGTTCCTTCGCGCCCTTGGGGGGATCGGGCTGGCGCAGGTAAGCCAGGAGTTCGCCGATCTCGCGCAGGGCCGACACGTCTTCGGCGCCCATGGCCAGGGCCACGCGCTTTTCGGTGCCGAACAGGTTCGCGAGCACGGGCACGGAGTGCCCTTTGGGGTTTTCGAACAGCAGGGCAGGGCCGCGGGCGCGCAGGGTGCGGTCCGCGATTTCGGTCATTTCAAGATGGGGATCGATCTCGCGGGTGACGCGGACCAGTTCGCCCCGGGCTTCCAGGTCTGCAATGAAGTCCCGCAGGTCGTTGTACTTTGCACTCATGGGGCGTCGCCGTTCCTTGCTGATGCAGGCGGTGCCGGGCGTGTTCCCGGCACCGATCAAAGAGCAGATGCTGCCCTAAACGACTGAAAAGGTCGACGGACTGTCGCAAAACAGTCCGTCTTTGCGCGAGCTGCCGGGGCAGCCCGGGGATTTCTGGCGCTACTTGCGCTTCATAGACATGAAGAACTCTTCGTTGGTCTTCGTGTCCTTGAGCCGGTCGAGCAAAAACTCCACCGCCGGCAGGTCTTCCATGCCGTGCAGCAGTTTGCGCAGAATCCACATGCGCTGCAGCTCTTCGTCGCCGGTGAGACGCTCTTCGCGACGCGTGCCGGAGCGGCGGATGTTGATGGCCGGGTAGATGCGCTTCTCGGCGATCTTGCGGTCCAGGTGCAGTTCCATGTTGCCGGTGCCCTTGAACTCTTCGTAGATCACTTCGTCCATCTTCGAGCCCGTGTCGATCAGGGCCGTGGCGATGATCGACAGGCTGCCGCCTTCTTCGATGTTCCGCGCCGCGCCAAAGAAGCGCTTGGGGCGTTCCAGGGCGTGGGCGTCCACACCACCGGTCAGTACCTTGCCGGAGCTGGGGATCACGGTGTTGAAGGCCCGCGCCAGGCGGGTGATGGAATCCAGCAGGATCACCACGTCGCGCTTGTGCTCGACCAGGCGCTTGGCTTTTTCGATCACCATGTCGGCCACCTGCACGTGGCGTGAGGGCGGCTCGTCAAAGGTCGAGGCCACGACTTCGGCACCGCGGGCGCCGACGGAGCGCTGCATCTCGGTGACTTCTTCGGGCCGCTCGTCGATGAGCAGCACGATCATGTAGGTCTCGGGGTTGTTGGTCAGAATCGCCTGGGCGATGTTCTGCATCATGATGGTCTTACCGGCTTTCGGCGGTGCCACCAGCAGGCCCCGCTGGCCTTTGCCGATGGGGGCGACCAGGTCGATGATGCGGCCCGTCAGGTCCTCGGTGCTGCCGTTGCCTTTTTCGAGCGTCAGGCGCTCGTCGGGGAACAGGGGCGTGAGGTTTTCGAAGAGGATCTTGCTCTTGGAGTACTCGGGCTTCGAGAAGTTGACTTCGCCGATCTTGAGCAGCGCAAAGTAGCGTTCGCTGTCTTTCGGTGGGCGGATCTTGCCGGTGATCGTGTCGCCGGTGCGCAGGTTAAAGCGGCGGATCTGGCTGGGAGACACATAGATGTCGTCGGGACCGGCCAGGTAGGAGCTGTCGGCGGAGCGCAGAAAGCCGAAGCCGTCCTGCAGGATCTCGAGGACGCCGTCTCCGTAGATGTCTTCACCGCTTT
>CAXBBA010000382.1:0-3143 GCA_963973805.1 uncultured Halieaceae bacterium
GACCTTTACATCGGCGGGCAGGGTGGAGGTATCGCGCATGGAGTGGTCCATGCCCTCCATCCCGGCCATGCCGCCGTGGTCCATCATGCCCATATCGGCCATGGTCAGCGTCACCGGCTCACGCAGCGCGGGCGGCGAGGCCCTGTGCCCGGCGTGGCTGGTCAGGCTGGCGACGCCCATCCCGCTGCGGTCCATCGCCTCGGCGACGATCGCGTGGCTGCCGTCGGGCGGGCTGACGATCACGTCGTAGGTTTCGGCGACGCCGATCTGGAACTCGTCCACCTCGACCTCGGCGACGTCCTGCCCGTCGGCGGCGATCACCGTCATCGGCACGCCGGGGATGCGCACGTTGAAGAACGTCATCGCCGATCCGTTGATGATCCGCAGCCGCACGCGCTCGCCTGCACGGAAGGCGAATTGCAGGTCGTCCGCCGGGCCGTGGCCGTTGATGAGGAAGGTGTAGGTGCTGCCCGTCACGTCAGAGATGTCGCGCGGGTTCATCCGCATCTGGCCCCACATGCGGCGCATCTCCCCGGACATCTCGCCCTCGGTCGCGGTCTGCATCTGGTAGTTGAAGTAGTGCTCGCCCACCTTGAGCTTGCGCATGATCTCGTGCGGATGGATCGGCGTGAACTCGCTCAGCAGCACGACGTAATCGCGGTCGTAGCGCGGGTCCGGATCGGCGCTCTCGACCACGATCGGCCCGTAGTGCCCTGCCTGCTCCTGCAGGCCCGAGTGCGAGTGCCACCAATAGGTGCCGCTCTGGCGGATCGGGAACTCGTAGGTGAAGCGCTCGCCCGGGCGGATGCCGGGGAAGCTGACGCCGGGCACGCCGTCGAACTGGAACGGGACGAGCAGGCCGTGCCAGTGGATCGAGCTGTCTTCTGCCAGATTGTTGGTCACGTGAAGGCGCACGCTTTGGCCTTCGCGCAGGTGGATCAGCGGCCCCGGCACGCTGCCATTCACCGCGACTGCGTGGCCCGAGCGGCCGCCGGTCATGAAGTGATAATCGCCAATGGTAAGGTCGATGTCCTCACCCGAAAGCTCGCCGAAGCCGTTCTGCGCGCGGCTCAGCGAGGCACCGCGTGCCCAGGCGGGCACGGGCAGGGCGCTCGCTGCGGCAAGCGCGACGGTGCTGCGGATAAGGTGGCGGCGGGAAAGGGATGCCATTTGTAGGGCCTGCGAAAGAGTGAGCCTGAAGCGAAAGCTATATATACCCCCACGGGGTATTTCAATCGAGGAAGGGGCGGGCTCCCCTTCGCACGCAGCGCTGTCCTACACGGCTGCTTTACCCTAGGCTGGCAGCCGCTCTTTCAAATCGTCGATCTGCGTGTTTCGCGCGCCTGCCCGTTGGATGATCGCGCGCAACTAACCGGCCATCTTCGTGGCGCATGGGGAGGGACTGTTTTTGACCCCAAGGACTGTGTGTCACGTGTGTCAGGAAGCCTGCATGCGCGTTTGCGCGTTGCCCGGCAGGAGGGTGCTTGCCGGGTGGAGACTAGGCGACCTTGCGCTCCGGCACGCCATCCGGCGAGACGGCGCATTCGACCGGCGGCACGGTGAGGGTTTCCAGCTCGTGCTCGTGCACGGTCCTGTCGCGGCCCTGGCTCTTGGCCGCGTAGAGCGCCTTGTCCGCGCGGTGGTAGAGTTCGCGCCAGGTGGAATCGTCGCTCAGGGCACCCTCGGCCACGCCGATGCTGATCGTGCACTGCCCACCATGCGGCATTTCCGCCTCGCGGATTTCGGCGAGCAGCTGCATCGCCTTGCCCGGCGGCAGCGCCTCGCTTGTGCCGAGAAGGGCGAATTCCTCGCCCCCCAGCCGCGCCGCGCTGACCCCGTCGCCCGCATGCGCCTGGATCAGGCGCGCGACTTCCTGCAGCACGGTATCGCCAACATCGTGGCCATGCGTGTCGTTGATGACCTTGAAACAGTCGATGTCGATCAGCAGCAGCCGCGACTGCCCGCTCTGCTCGCCCAGATCCTCGGCGAAATCGAGCAGGGCGCGGCGGTTGAGAAGACCGGTCAGCGGATCGGTCAGGGCAAGCTGCTGGCTCTTGCGTTCGAGCATCAGCAACTCGATCACCTGGTTGTGGTGCGCGTTGATCATGCGCCACTGGAACACCCCGGCGACGCACAGGCTCACCGCGGTCGCGATGTCGAGGGTCGATCCGGTCAGCAGCATCAGCGTCGCGATCGCGCCGATGTCGATCACCAGATGGGTCAGCGCCGCTGCGCGAATGCTCGCCATGCAATACGCGGTGGCGAGCGCGCCCATCACCAGGATGACGGGGAAATGCAGCCGCACGCCCGGGTCCGCTGCGGACCAGCAGGCGACCGCCCAGGTGGTGGAGATCAACGCGCCGATCAGCGAGGACGCCCAGCTCTGGACCATGAACCGCTCGGCCCGCCAGGGCTTCTGCGCGAACTGGTTGTCTTTGAACAGGTCGTTCAGGCCCATCAGGCAATAGAGCGCCATCAGGGTGGGCAGGCCCCAGCGCACGAACCAGCCGGCAGCCTCGGGCGTGGCGAGCGCGGCGAAGGGGCAGGTCAGCAGCAGCCCGACGAACAGCCAGCGCCCCTGCTTCTGGACAGTGGTCGCGCTGGCCACGACGAAATCGGTCCGAACCTCCTGCGGAAGGTCCGGAATCGCGGCATTGCGCAGTATCGTTTTCACCCCGTCCATGGCCCCCAGATAACCCGCAAACGTCTAAACAAAAATTAAGCGGGGTGCCCGGCCCGTCCGCCGTAATCCCCCTATTAACCATTGTGACGTAGCATTTCTGCGGTCTCAACTGAAATCGACGGAAATGGACGGAAATACAATGGCTCACCAGGCACCGGCTGATCCCACGCTTCCCCAGAACGTTACGCCCGCGCAGCGCAAGGCCCGCGAGGCGCAGCTCGCCTCCAGTCAGGCGACCTACGAGTGGACCGACGCGGTCCCGTCGCTCGAAGGCGTGCCGGTGGTCAAGACGCTGCCCACGGCGGAGATGCCGACGCTCGAATGGTGGCTGAAGCTGGTGAAGATCCTGATCGAGGTGGCGATCAACCAGATCGAGGTGGAGCAATCGCTGATCGAACAGGGTCTCTCCGCGCTCGATCCCGCACTGGTCAAGGCGGACCGCGTGGTGGTCGCCGCGATC
>CAXBBA010000383.1:0-3137 GCA_963973805.1 uncultured Halieaceae bacterium
CATTATAGAGGGGGTAGGCAGATTGGCGACCACGCTTCCCGGACCCCAGCAACCTGGACCGCACCCAGTGGCTCGCCGTCGCCGAGGTCGGCGGGCTCGCAGGCGGCAGCGGTGACACGATCCGCAGCGCGGCGGTGCTTGATCCCGCCCTCTTCGACGGGCCCCTGAAGCACCTGCTGGGCGCCGAAACCACCCTCAGCTGGGACAAGGCCTCGGGGCGCTTCATCGCGGAACGGCGGCGCCGCTGCGGAGCCCTTGTGGTGCAGCGCGAGACGCTGAGGGACGTACCCGACGAAGTGCGCGTCCAGGGCCTGGTCTCCATGATTCGCGACGCGCGCATGAGCAACCTCTCCTGGACCGTCGAGGCCCGGCGCTTGCTGGCGCGGGCTCGTCTTATGGAGACTCTGGAGCCCTCCTGGCCCGCCTTTGGTGACGACGCCCTCGAGGCATCCCTGGAGGACTGGCTGGCGCCGTTCCTCGGAACCGTGCGCCGCCTGGGGGACCTGAAGAAAGTCGACGTCACCGCAGCCCTGACGGCGCGCCTGGACTGGAACCAGCAGCAGGCGCTGGACCGCCAGCTGCCGGAGCGCCTCGCGGTACCCTCCGGTTCACGCATCGCCATCGACTACGACGACTCTCCCCCGGTGCTGGCGGTGAAACTCCAGGAGATGTTCGGTGCCACGCAGACGCCGACGATTGCCGGAGGTCACATCGCCCTGAAAATCCATTTGCTGTCCCCCGCCGGGCGCCCCCTGCAGGTTACGCAGAACCTGGAGACCTTCTGGGACAACGGCTATGCCCAGGTGCGCAAGGAAATGCGCGGTCGCTATCCGAAGCACCCCTGGCCCGAGGACCCGCGGGACGCTGCGCCGACGCGGCACACCAAGCGCCGCCAGGGACCGGCGGGCTCCTGAATCCGGTCGGAGACGGCCCCGTTCTCGTCCGCGGTACCTCCGCCGCATGTAATTTTTGCGCTTTGGCCACCAAGACCCCGTGCATGACGACCCTATCTGTGGTGGAATACGATCGTTGCGGCACAATATCTGGTGCCCAGTTACGAATCACTCTCAAAAATACGAATTGTTCTCATCGGCGGTCAAACAACCGCCCGAGAAATGGCCGGAACACAGGGGGCGCCCATGCAATCCGACGACACTCTCGTCGATCAACCCGTTCAATCGAGCAGTATTCCCATGCAGGAAGCCTCGCTGGATATCTGGGACAAGAAGTATCGGCTGAAGAACAACAAGGGTGAGGCGATCGACGCCGACCTCGACGGCACCTATCAGCGCGTCGCCGAGGCCATCGCCGACGTCGAGACCAAAAAGAAGAAACACTGGTACAAGGAGTTTCTCTGGGCCCTGCGCAATGGCGCCATCCCCGCCGGTCGCATCACGTCCAACGCCGGCGCCCTGGAGCACAAGCCCGCGACCTCCACCATCAACTGCACCGTGTCCGGAACCATCGAGGACTCCATGCACGACATCCTCGAGAAGAACCTCGAGGCGGGCCTGACGCTGAAGGCGGGCTGCGGCATCGGCTACGAGTTCTCCACCCTGCGTCCCCGGGGCGCCTACGTGAGCGGCGCTGGCGCCCTCACCTCCGGCCCCCTGTCGTTCATGGATATCTTCGACAAGATGTGTTTCACCGTGTCCTCCGCTGGAGGACGCCGGGGCGCCCAGATGGCCACCTTCGATGTGCACCACCCGGATGTGATGGACTTTATTCGCGCCAAACGTGAAGACGGCCGCCTGCGCCAGTTCAACCTGTCCCTGCTGATCACCGAGGACTTTATCCGTGCGGTCAAGGCGGACGAGGACTGGACCCTGTCCTTCCCCCTGTCCGAGAAGGACCAGAAGCACAACCAGCTCGACCTCGATGACCCCGCGCAGGTGGTCTGGCGGGATGTGCCGAATGCCGAGAAGTACATCCGCAATGAGCAGGGCCTGGTGGCCTGCAAGGTCTACCGCACGATCCGCGCCCAGCGCCTGTGGGACGTGATCATGGCCTCGACCTACGACTATGCCGAACCGGGCTTCATCCTCATCGACCAGGTGAACTCCCTGAACAACAACTGGTTCTGCGAGAGCATCCGCGCCACCAACCCCTGCGGCGAGCAACCCCTGCCGCCCTACGGCTCCTGCCTGCTGGGTTCCGTGAACCTGACGCGCTTCGTCGAGAACCCCTTCACCGACAAGGCGCGCTTCAACTGGGATCGCTACCGTCGCGTCGTCAGCATCTTTACCCGCATGCTGGACAATGTGGTGGAGATCAACGGCCTGGCCCTCGAGCGCCAGCGCGAGGAGATCGCCTCCAAGCGCCGCCACGGCATGGGATTCCTCGGCCTGGGCTCCACACTGAGCCTGCTGGGCATTCCCTACGGCGGCGCCGAGTCCGTCGCCTTTACGGAAGAGGTCTCCAAGGTACTGGCCATCACCGGCTGGGAAACGGGCCTGGAGCTGGCGGAAGAAAAAAGCGTGGCTCCTGCTCTGGAGAAAACCTATACCGTCGACGCCACGATGCTGCGTCTGCGCCCCGAGATGGCCGACGACGGTTTCGATATCGGGGACGAAGTTCCCGGGCGTGTCCTCATGGCGCGCTACAGTCGCTACATGCAGCGCGTGGCGGAAGAAGCGCCGGAGCTGGTGAAGGCCCTGGAGGAGAAAGGCTGTCGCTTTACGCATCACAGCTCCATCGCGCCCACGGGCACCATCTCCCTGTCCCTGGCCAATAACGCGAGCAATGGCATCGAGCCCAGCTTCGCGCACCACTACTCCCGGAATATCATCCGCGAGGGCCGCAAGACCAAGGAAAAGGTGGATGTCTTCTCCTACGAATTGCTGGCCTACCGCGAATTGGTGGACCCCGAAGCGGGTCCCGCCGACGTGCCCGAGTACTTCGTGGTGAGCGACGCGATCACGCCCATGCAGCACGTGGACGTGCAGGCGGCAGCACAAAAGTGGGTGGATTCCTCGATCTCGAAGACCATCAACGTACCGACGAACATCGACTACCAGGCCTTCAAGGGCGTGTACCTGTACGCCCATGACCGCGGCCTGAAGGGCTGCACCACTTTCCGCTTCAACCCGGAGAATTTCCAGGGCGTACTGGTGCGGGACGAGGACCTCGAGAACACG
>CAXBBA010000384.1:0-3136 GCA_963973805.1 uncultured Halieaceae bacterium
TCCCGCAGGGTCTTGACGCCGTCCCGCACGGCGTCGGTAATCTCAACGTTCTCGAGTACCTCCAGCACCACACGATCCGGTGGTAGCAGGAGCAGTTCCGGCTCGAGGAAAAAGCGCAGCGGCAGGTTGATGAACGCCAGCTGCTCCCCCACCAGGCCGTCAAGGCCGATATCTGCGCTGGTCGTCAGTACCTCGGCGGTAGCCGTGTCCTCACAGAAGCTCTGGGGGGCCGCGTTCTGCATCGAATCGCGAAAGAGCAACTCGTAGGCACATAGCTTCAGGTTGCTATCGAAGATCGGTTGTCGCGCAATGAAATACTGGTGCATGAACTCTCTCGGGCCAAGCTTAACCGCGGGTATCGCACCCTGACTGGTCTCAGACTCAAGTGTGCCCTGATCGCTGGGGAAAAGGGAAGGAACCGAGTCACAGATAGCGCTCTGGAAAATACCTGGAACAGGCACAGGCCAAGGAACGTCAGCAGCAGGGTCGACGGCGCATTGACGGCCCGGGGTGGGGTTGGGGCGACCTCCAGGCCAGCCCAGGTGCCGGGACTGGGCGCCGCCGCCAGCCACGCGGCGGGGTGCAGCGGGTCCGTGGGGTCCGTCTGCAGTTGCAGGGAGAATCCGGCGCCGTCCGCCTCGCCCGGCCAGGGTGAGCCGTCGTCGTAGGACAGGGACCACAGGGGGCTGCCGGCCCCATCCTCCAGGGTCAGGGTTTCGCCGCTGTTCGACAGGGATCCCCCGAAGTCCAGAAGGGTTCCCCTGTAGTCGGTGAAGATGCGCAGAAAGTCTTCGGGCGAACGGGCGGCCACGAGAACCTCGCCAGCGCCGAGCACCGTTCCAGGGCTCAGCAGCAGGTCGATGCCGGCGCTGAAGCGATAGCCGGACAGGTCCACGGACTCGGAACCGGTGTTTACCAGCTCAATGAACTCGTCCGGGTCAGTGCCGGCGGCGGGGCCGTTGTAGTGAATCTCGGTGAGTAGAATTCCGGCAGCTGCGGGTTGTACGGCGGCCGTGAGCGCGGTGAATGCCAGCGCAGCGCCCGGTAACAGACCCCGAAGGGTGGGGGCTTGGTCGTTGGGTCGGGTGGGGAAATTGGGGGACTGATACATGACGGTGATCTCCGTGGCAGGGGGATACCAGCATTGCAGCGCGGTGCTGCGATGCCCACGTCCGTAGCGGCAACGTCCGATCAGTTTTGGTCAGTGCGTTAGCTCCGGTTAGAGAGCACCAGGTCCGACGGGGTCAGCTGGCCCTCCCGGCCATAGCCAAAGGCACCGAGTTCGGCGCCCATCCAGCGCCAGGCTCTGGAGGCATCCCGGTCGCCCAGGGCTTCGCGCCATTCCTGTACCTGTCCACGGCGCACGATGTGCTCGGCGCTCTCTCCGGGCGCGCGTCCCCCGCTGGCGACGCGAAAATCCGTGGCGCGGTGGATGGCTTCGACAACCTCGTCACTGCAGTCCAGCTTGAGGTGCTGCAGCAGCAGGCGACAGGTGCCTGCGAAATCCCCCCGCAGGTCTTCGTAGCGCAGGACCGTGACTTCACCCCGCTGCGCGTGCCCCGCGAGCTTGGCGGCGCGCAGGGACCAGGCCAGGGCGCGACGGCGGTCGCCCCGGTTTCCTACGCGCCACGGTGCGTTGCGCTTTCGCATCAGGGCCTCGTAGTGCTGGGCGGATATGGCGGCGTCGCGCCCGTCGCGAACGATGGCCAGGCAGGTGCTGCCGGGGCTGAGGCGCCGCAGCAGTTCCAGCTGCATGACCTGATCCGCCGCTTTGGTGACAAGGGTTGTCTCCTGCGCGACCTGGGCCCGGAGCATCGAAAAAAACGCGCGCACTGCGGCGTCGCCCCCGGCGCTATCGCGGACCTGCTCCATCAGCGCCTTCAGGTCTTTGCGGCGGATGCTCTGCACACCCAGGGTGCGGTTGAGTGCGTACGGTGCCAGCGGCGGCGCCGCATCACCGCGCAGACCCAGGTCGCCCAGGCGCAGCAGCTCGTCGATCAGTGTGTCGAGGTCGTGGGTGGGGAGCGCTGCGGCCTGCTGTTGCGCCCGGGCGCCCATGAGGGGCAGCCAGCCCCGGCCCAGGAACATGTCCTGGAAACGCTGCTCCGGGGAGCGTGGTCGCGAACTCTCCATGCGCTGCATCCAGGCGTCCTGCTGCGGCTGTCGCCACAGGTAATCCAGTGCCAGGCGGGGCAGGTGCCGGGGGCGGTGGTCGAGGTCGAAGGCCGTCCTGACGGGGTCAAACTCCCGCCAGGCCAGGACCTCCGGATGCGCAGCGAGCATCTGCAGCAACCAGCTGGTTCCGCACTTGTACAGGCCGACGATGTGAATCATGGGAGCACGTGAAGCCGGAATCTCATCCACTGAGGGCTTCGACCATGGACTGGAGTTCGTCCCGATTGTCGTGCAGCGCCTGGGCCAGCTTTTCGGCGCTCATGCGCAGGCGCGCCAAGGCATCGGACTTGCCCAGCTCCTCGAGGTTCCCGGGACCGCCGCGCACGATGCAGCCTGCGATGTGGAGCACGTCGCTGAGGTTTGCGCTCTGGATTGGGTCACGCTCCACGAGCTCCTGTTCGTCCACCGCCTGGGCGATGGATTCGGGGAAGTTCCAGGACTCCACGATGGCACGGGCCACCCCCGTGTGCCACTGGCTGACGAGTTCCTCCAGGGCGTTGCGGTCTGAGAACAGGTCGGGATGATCCGACGCCTTCATGAAGATGTAGTACTTCCCCACGGCGTTGAGCAGGCCTGCCAGCATGGCCTCGTCGGGCTTGCGGATGGCGCTTACCTGCTTTCCGAGCACATAGGCGACGGCCGCGATCTGTACACTCTCGCGGCGCAGGCGATTGAGATCCTTGATACAGGCGCTTCCCGGCGCGGCCTGAAAGGCCTCCCGCGCCGCGAAGGACACGGCGGCATTCTGCACCATGTCCATGCCCACGCGGGAGATTGCCGTGGGGATGTCCGTGACTTCTATGGGCCCCCGACGCATCATTGCGGAGTTTGCCATGCGCATCAGGCGCGCGGCCAGGGCGGGTTCTGTGGCGACGATCGCGGCGAGGGCTTGAATGTCCCCGTCGGGGTCGCGGATGCACTCCTGAACCTTGAGTGCCGTATCGGGGAAGGGCGGCAGGTC